>NZ_RAVY01000043.1:0-51735 GCF_003611625.1 Corallococcus sp. CA054B | reverse complement strand
CCCCCGTCCCCACCCGTGGCGCACTCGCGCTGCTGGTGCTGGGCCTCCTCACCAGTGCGCTCGCCGTCTATCAATGGATGGAGCTGCTCACGCTGCGCGCCGGTGGCGCCACCGCCTGCGGCATCAACGAGCACGTCAACTGCGAGACCGTCTGGAACTCGGAATTCGCCAGCCGCGTGCACGACACCCTGGGCATCCCCATCGCGGGCCTGGGGCTCGTGTGGGGCCTCTCCGCCGTGGGCCTCGCCGCGCTGTACCTCGCGTGGGCGAAGGCGGGCCGCTCGGTGCGTCCGGCGTCCGGCGGCCTGCGCCTGCTGGCGCTCGCGGGCGTCGTCTCCGTCGCCGTCTTCGCCAGCGTCAGCGCGAGCGTGGGCGTGGTGTGCCCCACGTGTCTGGGCACCTACGTGCTGGTGCTCGCGTTCGCGGGCGTGGCCTGGCGCGGCCTGCCCGGACCCCTGCTGCCCCAGGCGGGCGAGTGGGGCGACACGCTCAAGTGGACCGTGGGCATCTCCGCCGTCGCCTTCGTGGCCATGCTGATGCCCGGCCGGGCCACGCCGCACGCGCCGAAGGCGGGCGCCTTCCTGCCGCCGGTGGCCTCCTCGCAGGCGCAGAACACGTCCGGCTCCAACTCGGGCATGCCGCCGCCCCCGCCCGCGCCGCCGACCACGCTGCCTGAGTTCATCGCCAGCCTGCCGCAGGACCAGAAGCAGTTCCTGGCGGACTCGCTGGCCATGTACCGGTCGGGCACGCCGAAGCTCGCGGCCTATCCGCCGCGCGCGCTCTACGGCCCGCCGGACGCGCCGGTGAAGGTGCTGGAGTGGACGGACAGCAAGTGCCCCCACTGCAAGTCGCTGGTGGAGGAGCTGGCCCTCATCAAGCAGCACGCCCCCAAGGGCATGCTGTCCGTGGAGGCGCGGCAGTTCCCGCTGGATGGCCAGTGCAACCCGGCCATCCCCAACCGCGGTCCTGACGCGCTCAGCGTGCGCTGCGCCGCGGCCCGGGCCACGGTGTGCCTGGAGGGCGCGAAGGACTTCTGGGAGCTGCGCGAGAAGCTCTTCGCCGCGCAGGCCTTCCTGGACACCGACAAGGTGATGGAGATCGCCAGCTCCGGCTCCGTGGCGCGCCCGCAGCTGGAGGGGTGCATGACGGCGCCGGAGACCATCGGGAAGCTGCGCCAGGATGTCGAGTACGCCATGCGCTACAACATCCAGGGCACGCCGCTGGTGCTGGTGAACGGCCGTGAGGTGCCCCCGTCCGCGCCGCTCATCTACGCGCTGGTGCTGGCGAGCGGCAACCCGGACGCCCCCGCCTTCAGCACCCTGCCGCCGCCGCGCCCGCGGGGCACCGGCGCCCCCGGCCACGAGGGCCACGCCCACCCGTAAAGGGACAGGAGCGCGGAGGACGCCATGGGCAAGCGCGACAAGAAGGACGAGGCCCCGCCGCCGGGGCCCTTCAACAACCCCTTCGCCGCCCTGTCCGCGCAGCGGGAAGCGCTGCCCTCGGGGCCGCCTCCTCCGCCACCCCGGGAGAAGCCGGAGCCGAAGGGGCCCGCGCGCGCCGTGGTGCGCATGGAGCGCAAGGGCCGGGGCGGTAAGGAGGTGACGGTGGTGGAGCAGCTGGGGCTGCCCGCCGCCCAGCTGGACACCTGGCTCAAGGCGCTCAAGAACGGCCTGGGCTGCGGTGGCGTGGTGGAGGAGGACGCGCTGGTGTTGCAGGGCGACCAGCGCGAACGGCTCCCCGCGCTCCTGGAAGCGCGGGGCGTGCGCAAGGTCACCGTCGGCTGAAAACAGGAAGGGGGCCGGAGGAGAACCTCCCGCCCCCTTCGAAGCACCGCGTGCGCTGGACTACAGCGCGGCGATGATGGCGTCGGTGAACTCGCGCGTGGTGGCGCTGCCGCCCAGGTCGCCGGTGCGCACCTTCGACTCGCCGCCGTAGACCTTCTGGATGGCGTTGGCCATGCGCTGGGACGCCTCACGCAGGTCCAGCCACTCCAGCATCATCACCGCGGACATCATCAGCGCGGTGGGGTTCGCGATGCCCTTGCCCGCGATGTCCGGGGCGGTGCCGTGCACGGCCTCGAAGACGGCGGTGCGCTCGCCGATGTTGGCGCCCGGCACCATGCCCAGGCCGCCCACCAGGCCCGCGCACAGGTCGCTGACGATGTCGCCGTAGAGATTCTCCAGCACCATCACGTCGAAGCGGGTCGGGTCCTTCACCAGCTGCATGCAGAGGTTGTCGACGATGACCTCGTCGTACGCGACCTCCGGGAACTCGCGGCTCACCTTGCGGCAGCAGTCCAGGAAGAGGCCGTCCGACAGCTTCATGATGTTCGCCTTGTGGATGGCGGACACCTTCTTGCGGCCGTTCTTCTTGGCGTACTCGAAGGCGAAGCGGGCGATACGCGTGGACGCCTTCTCCGTGATGACCTTGATGGCCTCCACGACGCCCGGCACCACGATGTGCTCCAGGCCCGCGTAGAGGTCCTCGGTGTTCTCACGCACGACCACCAGGTCGACGTTCTCGTAGCGCGTCTTGACGTTGGGGACGCTCTTCACCGGGCGCAGGGACGAGTACAGGTCCAGCCGCTTGCGCAGGCCCACGTTCGCGGAGGGCAGGCCGCCGCCCACGACCGTGCCGGTGGGGCCCTTGAGCGCCACGCCGCTGCGCAGCACCGCCTCCACCGTCTCGTGGGGCAGGTTGGTGCCGAACTTGGCCACCACCTCCGTGCCCGCGTCCTTGAACTCGAACTCCAGGGGGACCTTGAGGGCTTCCAGGACGCGGATGGTGGCCGCCGAGACCTCGGGACCAATGCCGTCGCCGTTGATGACCGTCACAGTGCGCGTGTTCGCCATGGGCCCGGTTCACACCACAAATCCGGGAGGGCCGGAAGGGCGAAAGCAGCAGGGATTCACCCCTGGGCATGGCCCCCATCAGCCTGGGTGGGCCGTCAGGCCGCCCGGTGGGGGCGCCTGGGGCGCCGGGCCTCCCGGCGTGACGGTCGTGTCACGCACCTGACCCTGGGGTGGCATCCGGGCCCGGGTGCGCTCCAGGTGGATCAGTGGCGGTCGAACGGGGCCGGCGGGCGCTGCGCGCCGGCGCGGGCGCCGGGAGGGCGCGGGCGCTTGCGGCGCTGGATGGCGTAGGGCCGGTAGAAGGACTCCCAGAGCGCGGCCCTGCGTCCGCGGGGCCGGGTGCGCAGCTCACCGAGTGGCGACCGGATGAAGAAGGACGCGGTGAAGAGGTACGCCGCCGCCAGGGTGAGGAACAGCAGCGCGGCCATCACCACCGGGCCTGGAATCCAGGCCACGTGCGCCCGGTCCACGAAGTCCCCGAAGTCGCGCGGCGGCCGCGGATGGCTGTAGACCTTGAAGAACCAGGTCACCAACAGGACGATGAGGATGGGCCCGTACGCGCGGTTGAGCCGCGTCGCGATGGCGGACACCAGCGACAGCTGGATCTGCGGCCGGGACATCTCCACCGCCAGCTCCCGCAGCGCGTCCGGATCCACCGGCTCGTGCCGCAGCATCGGCGCCCACCAGCCGTCCTCCAGCAGGCGCACGCGGCGGTTCCACAGGTCGTAGTAGCGGTAGCGCCGAGCCTCGATGAGCAGGAAGGACACCACCATCCAGATGCCCACCAGGAACGTGACGTGCGAGCTCTCCTGCGACGCGAAGCCGAAGGAGATGACCGCCGCCGTGGTGGTGAGCGCCCAGTTCGTCGTGGTGTCCAGCCGCGTGCGCCACGTGTCCGAGCGGCTCAGCTCGCCACGGAAGAGCTGCGCCATGGCCTGCTGAGAGATCTCAGGCTGCTCCAGGTCGTTCTTCCTGTGCTCCTTCGTGCTCATCCGTGCCTGGAAAGGTGGGGACGACCGCTCGCCGCCGCCAGGGCGGCCGGACAGGCGGGCGCTCGGGGCCCATGATGGAGGGGTTCGTGTGGAACGCCTGACATCGCCGCACCCCGAGGCGACGGGGGACGGGTGGCCGGGCGCCTGGGGCGTGCGCATCGTGCGCCCTTGAGCGTGCCTTCTTCCGATACCGCCATCACCGCGCTGTCAGGCCTGCTCTCGGACGAGGGCGAGCGCATCACGCGCCTGTGGTCCAAGCGCCTGCGCGCGGAGACGTACGAGGTGGAGGTCCCCGGCCGGGACCTGCGCGCACCGCTGCGCCATCTGTTGGATGAGCTTGCCCGGCTGCTCGAGGACCGGGGCGAGGACGCGGTGCGGCTGTGGCCGGAGGTGGTGCGGTCGCATGGGGCCTTCCGGTACGACCAGAACTTCGAACCCGAGGACCTGACCCGCGAGTTCAAGTCGCTCCAGGAGGTGCTGCTCTACGTCTATGCACGCCGCAACGGAGGCGTCATCCACGCGGACGTGGCGGAGCTGGTGTCGGAGCTGGTGTGGGAGGCGGACGCGTCCGCGCAGGCCTCCTACGCGCGCGTGCTCAAGACGGAGGAGGTGCGCTTCCGCGAGGCGGCGGTGATGGAGTCGGTGCTCAACCACGTGGAGGTGGGCATCCTCCTGGCGGAGACGGACGGCATGGTGTCCTTCGCCTCGCCGCCGGTGAGCCGCCTGATGGGCGTGCCCATGCGCGCGGTGGTGGGCGCGCGCGCCACGGGCTCCTTGGGGCCCGTGCTCACCCAGGTCAACGCGCGGCACCCCACGGGCGAGCCCTTCAAGGTGCAGGACATGCCCTTCCTGCGCGCGCTGCGCGAGAAGGCGCCGGTGCGCGGCGTGATGATGCAGGTGGAGCGCCCGGGCGGCGGGGACGCCACGCTGGAGATGAGCGCCACGCCGGTGTGGGAGGAGGACCACGTCCTCGCGGGCGTCATCCAGACCTTCAGCGACCGCACCGAGGCCGCGGTGAAGACCAAGGCCCTGGAGAACGCGCACGGCGAGGTGCGCAGGCTCCAGGGACAGCTGCTGCGGCGCACCCGGCAGCAGGCCTTGGGGCAGCTGGCGAGCGGCGCCGCGCACGCGCTCAACAACTTCCTCAACGTGCTGCGGCTGCGCATCACGCTGCTGCAACGCGAATACAAGCCCGAGCACGTCGACGCGCTGGACAAGACGGTGCGCAACATTGGCGACCTGGTGGCGCGGCTGCAGGAGTTCAGCGTCCAGCGCACCGAGGAGCGCCTGGGCGACGTGCCGGTGGACCAGACGGTGCGCGAGGCGCTGGAGCTGGCCCGGGGAGAGCTGGAGCAGCGCGAGCACCCGGTGCACACGGAGCTGGACCTGGGCTTCCCGTGGGGCGTGAAGGCGGATGCGGGCTTCTTCCGCGAGCTCATCGTCAACCTGATGCTGTCCGCGCGCGACCGCATGGAGGGCGGCGGCACGCTGGTGGTCCGCTCCCGTCCCGCCGGGGAGGACTGGCTGGACCTGCGCATCGAGGATGGGGGCCGGCCCTACGCGCAGGATGAACTGGCGGGCCTGTTCGACCCGCTGCGCCGGGACCCGGGGGCGCCGCAGTTCTCGCTGTTCCTGGCGGTGGCGCGCACGCAGGTGCAGCGCTGGGGCGGAGAGCTGACGGTGGAGAACCGGCGCGACGGCTCGGGGGCGAGCTTCATCGTGAGGCTGCCGCGCTTCCGCGACGTTTCCGACGGCGCGCTCGCTGCCACCGAGCCGCAGCCAGTGCAGCCGGCGGGACGCATGCCGCGGATGCCCGGGCGCGCGCGCCGCGTGCTGGTGGTGGACGATGACCTGGACAACGCACGGATGATGGCGGAGGTGCTGGGCGAGGAGGGCTACGAGGTGCAGGTGGCGCACAGCCCGGAAGTGGCCCTGCACATCTGGGAGAAGCACCCCTACGACGCCGCGCTGCTGGACGCGGTGATGCCGGAGATGACGGGCTGGGAGCTGGCGCGCGAGCTGCGGCAGCGCACGCCCCAGGCGCTGCTGGCCATCGTCACCGGCATGGACGTGCGCGGCCAGAACCGCGCGAGCCTGGCGCAGGTGGATGCCGTGTTCCGCAAGCCCATCGACGTGGGCGCCCTGGACGACTTCCTCTCCCAGCACCGGGGCGAGGAGGAGCCTGCTGAACACGACACAACGCATTGACGGGCCCGAACCCCGGAGGGAGTAGAGTCCGCGCGTGATTTCCCCGGCGGAACTGGAGCGCCTGCGCCGCAAGGTGGAGGCGGGTGAAGTGCTCAGCGGCGCGGAGCTGGAGGCGCTGCGTGACGAGGCCGCGCGCACGCCCGGACCCACGCTGCGCCTCACCGTGGCGCATGCGCTGGTCAACGCGGACGCTCAGCGCGAAGCCCTGCCGTTGATGCAGGCCCTGCGGCGTGACTTCCCCAAGGACCTCCAGGTGCGCCTGGGGCTCGCGCGAGCGCTGCTGGGATTGGAGCGGCACCGGGAGGCGGAAGCCGAGCTGCGGGAGGCGCTGGTCCTGAGCCCCGGCGACCCGGAGGCCCTCAAGGTCCTGGCCGTGCTCGCGCTGCGGCAGGGCGAGGGTGCGCGCGCCCGCGCCTACGTGGCGGAGGCCGTGGAGCGGGACCCCTTCGACGCGGAGGCGAAGCTGCTGCGCGCGGAGCTGGAGGCCGCGGACCTGCCTCCGCCGCCCGCGCCCGAGGAGCAGGTGCTGCGCCCGGAGTTCACCGCCGCGCTCACCGCCGCCCTGGGCCGCGCGGGCGTGGCCTTCCGGCGTCAGGGCCGCGACCTGCTGGTGAAGCTGGCCTCGGGTGGCGTGGGCCGCGTGGACGTGGGCTCGCTGTATGCCGCGTATCAGGAGGCTCCGCAGGGGCTCACCGAGCACGTGGAGGCGCTGGCGTCACGGCTGGGCGGATTGTCCTCGGGCGTGGGGCCCACGGGTGTGTCCTTGGAGGCGCTGCGCCCGGTGCTGCGGCCTTCGGGCTTCGTGGCGGGGACCCAGGGCGCGCTGTTCCGTCCGGGGCCCGAGGGGCTGGAGGTCTTCTACGTGCTGGAGGACGCGGAGTTCGTGCGCTACCTGCCGGCCTCCGCGCTGACGGAAGCCGGGCTCACGCTCGAAGCGGTGGACGCGGCGGCGTGGCACAACCTGGAGCTGCGGCCCGCGGACGTGCGACCCGTCGTCATCGACCAGGGCGAGGTGCGGCTGGCGGAGGCGTTCTCCGGCGTCTGGGCGGTGACGGGCGGCGACGGGCACGACGGCGCACGGCTGCTCACGAAGGCACAGCGCCGCAGGCTGGAGGCCGCCACGGGCGGAGGCCCGCTGCGCGTGAGCCTGGGCCGGCGCGAGGTGGCGCTCCTGTGCCGCGACTCGGACGGGGAATCGGTGCGGAGGCTCGCCGCGCTGGGGCACGCGCCGGACGGCGTGCCCGGCGCGTTCGTCCTGGATGGGGACTCACTGCGGAGCGCGTGACCTACGCGCCCAGCGCCCGCTGATACACCCTCAAGTCCTGCTCGCTGAAGAGGACCACGGTGACGCGCTCCAGCTCCGGCCGCCGCGCCAGGGCCGCGCGGATCTCCCTCAGGGCGATGGGGGCGGCCCGTTCGATGGGGAAGCCGTAGGCGCCCGTGGAGATGGCGGGGAACGCCACCGTGCGCAGCCCGTGCTGCTCCATCAGCGCGAACGTGTTCCGGTAGCACGAGGCCAGCAACTCGTCCTCGCCTTGGTCCCCGCCCCACCACGAAGGGCCCACCGCGTGGATGACGTGGGCCGCGGGCAGCCGGTATCCCCGTGTGATGCGCGCCTCGCCCGTGGGACAGCGGCCCACCGTACGGCACTCCGCGAGCAGCTCCGGCCCCGCCGCGCGGTGGATGGCACCGTCCACGCCGCCGCCACCCGACAGGCCGGAGTTCGCCGCGTTCACGATCGCGTCCGCCGCGATGCGCGTGATGTCTCCCTTGATCAGCTCCAACCGTTCCGTCATCCCGCGCTCCCCACCGGCAAGGTCTCCACGAACCGCACCTCGCGGAAGCCCAGCGTGAGCAGGAGCCCCCGCAGCGAGCGCTCCGCGGACTGACGCGCCTTCTCCTGGAGGCGCCGGTCCTGCCGCACCTCCCTTTCGAATGCCAGACGCGCCTTCTCCAACAGTTGCGCCGTCTGCGCGCTGTCCAGGTTGGAGTCGATGATCTCCGTCTCCCCGGGCCGCAGGGCCACCGTGACTTGAAGCGGCGGCAGGAGCACGTCCACGCGCGTGCCCACGGCGCGCAGGTGGCTTGAGTCGAAGCGCTGGAAGTCGAACCCCAGGTGCGCGTCCGCGAACACGATGGCGCGGCCGTGCGGGTTCTGGAGCGTGTAGCTGGCCCAGAGCAGCACGTCCTTCCACAGCGCGTCCGTGGCCTGCGGCTCCGGCGTGAACGTGACCTTCTTGTAGAGGGACACGTCCAGCGTCTCCAGCCGGGCCACCTCCCGCATCTGCTCCACCACCGCCGCCGTGTCCGGCAGCCGGGGAGACGCGGGACGCAGCAGCACCCAGGCCGCCAGCGCGCCGAGCGCGACCGCGGCGAGGAGGGAGAGGGCTCGCGAGACGTTCTTCGCCATGGGGGAAAGTCTACCCGCTTCCGGAACGGGGGCATCCTGGTGCAGCGTGCGGACGCGGGCTTCCGGACAGGGACTCGCGAAGGAGTAGCGCAGGATGGAGCTGACGGATGTGGAGGCGGAGGCCCTGGGTTCCCAGGGATACTTCGTTCGGGACGCCTTCCTTGGTGAGGCGCGGGCGCTGGCGGCAAGGGCCGCGGCGCTCGCGCGAGTGGAGGCCGGGATGCTGAAGCCCGCGGGCATCCGGCGCGGCGCGAACCATGCGCTCGATACGTCCGTGCGCGGCGACCATATTGAATGGGTGCTGCCCGGCGCCGCCCCCGAGCTGGAAGCCCTGTGGCATCGCTTCCAATCGCTGGGCGAGGCAGTGTCCGCGGGCGCGTACCTGGGGCTGGGGCGCTTCGATGTGCAGCTCGCCTGCTACCCCGGCGGCGGTGCGCGCTATGCCCGCCACCGCGATGCGTTCCCCGGACCATTCAACCGCCGGCTCACGGCCATCTGGTACGCGAACACGGATTGGAAGCCGGAGCATGGCGGCGTGCTGCGCCTCTTCACGGAGGACACGGGCGCCACCGTGGAGGTGGCGCCCGTGCTGGACCGCCTGGTGGTGTTCCTGAGCGAGCGGCTGGAGCATGAGGTGATGCCCGCCCACGCCACCCGCCTGGCCCTCACCGCGTGGTTCTACGGCCGGGGTATCTGAGGAGGGCTGCGACACCTCCGCGCGTTCTAGCCCGCGTCGAACGCGCTGCCCGCGTCGAAGACGGGTCCCCCATCGTAGGACGGGCCGGGGCCCGCGTCGTAGCCCCCGTCCTGGGACGGACCGGTGCCCTCCAGCGTGCCAATGATGTAGATGTCGCCCGTCCCCCCGCCGGGGCAGTTCTGCGGATTGCGCCGCATCTGGAGCTGCGCGTACGCCACGGAGCCGGAGTACACGTCCACGAACGTGGTGCCGGCGTACACCTCCAGCCCCGCCTGGTTGTAGGCCCTCACGTCCACCATGCGCCCGGGCCCGGAGGGGATGTTGCTCAGGTAGCCCTCGATGTAGCCATTCCCCACGTAGAGGGGCTGGGGGCGCGAGGGCGGAAAGTCTGGCGCGCTCACGGTCGCCTCGGCCGAGGTGACGCCGCACGCGTCACCCGCCAGCGAGATGCGCATCTTCACGGACTCCGTCCCCTGGAGCTCCTCGAAGTCCTCGGTGCCGGCGCCGCAGGCCGCGACCATCAGCGCGCAGCTCGTTCCCAGCACGAATCCCCATCCCGTTCGCTTCATGTCGTCCCTCTCCCTGGTGGCGCGTCAGTCGCGCGACCTTGAGACACGCACCCCGTCCGGGTTGGGACATCCACCGTGACGAAAGTGCCGGACGGCAACGGCGCGGGGTGGAAAACGGGTCGAGCCTGCCTGCTCCACGGCCTGCCCGGACGCGGGCGGATTCCAGGGGGAACGGCGGCGTCCGTGGCCCCTGTCGCGTGACGGGGGCGTGTCTAGGTTCTTCCCCAGTCATCTCGTACGGGGGATTGAGAGCATGTTCCAGAACAGGACGAAGCGGCACTGGGTGATGGGACTGGCGTTGGGGGCGTCCATGGCGTTCCTCGCCGGCTGCGGCAGCTCGAAGGCCGCGCGTGTGGACGACGCGATGATGGCTCGCGTCCCGGAGGAGCAGCTGGGCGAGGTGCGTGACGCGCAGCTGGCCCGCACCAAGGCCGCCGACAACGTGACGCGCGCAGAGGTGGCGGTGCGCGACGCCGAGCGCGCCGCGGAGGTGGCCCGCCGCAACGGCGACGCCGCCAAGAGCCGCATGGAGGCGGAGAAGGCCGCGGTGAAGGCCGCCGAGGCCACCGGTCAGCAGCGCCCCATCGCGCAGGCGCAGTCCAAGCTCCAGGGCGCCGAGGCGGGACGCATCGCCGCGGACGCCGAGGTGGCCTGGCACGACCGCAGGACGGACACCGCCAAGGCGGAGAAGGACCTGCGCGACGCGGAGCTGAAGGTCGCGGACACCGAGCTCAACCTGGCCCAGTTCAAGGCGCTGGAGAAGAGCGGCGACGTGCGCGCCAGGGAGATGTCCGAGGCGAACTACATGGCCGCCGTCGCGGAGGCCAAGCGCGGGGTGGAGGACGCCCGGCGCCGCGTGGACGAGCAGAAGCGCGTGGAGCAGGACGCCCGCGCCGAGTGGCAGCGGCTGCGCTCGGAGGCCCCGCAGGGCTACGGCGGCAGCGGCGACGCGGACTGACGCTCCGGCGTGAATCACGGAAGGGGAGGCCCCGGGCACTCGCGAGGGTGCCAGGGGCCTGCCTCCGTCGCGTGGGGCTACTCCACCTTCAGGGTGGCGGTGCCCTTCAGGTCGCGCTGGAGCGTGAGCCAGAGCGCCTTGCCCGCCGCATCCACGGACGCGAAGTAGTCCGTGTCCGCGGTGAGCGGCTGGCCATCCAGGGTGACCGTCGCCGGTGCCGTGGCGGCGGTGTAGCCATGCACCACCAGCATGGGGTGCGCGAGCGTGCGCCCCGCGGTGTCGAACGCCAGCGTCACGCGGTTGGAGGCGGCGTCCGCCTCCCACGTGGCGTAGACGGGGTTGTAGCCGGCGACGTCGTAGGTGACGGAGTCGGTCCGGCCCACGCCGCCCGGGCCGCGCGTGCGCACGGTGCCCTCGGAGGCGGTGAGCTTCACGCCTTGCCAGGCCTCCACCTCCGACACGAGCGACAGCACGGGGCTGGCCGTGTGCGTGCCCAGCACCATGAAGACGGAGTAGCTCTGGTAGGGGTGGCCGGAGAGCATCACGCCGTCATCACCCAGGCGCGGGTACTGCGAGAGGCCCACCGCGCCGAAGTTGCTGCCCCACGCGAGCCGGTGGGAGTTGGTGACGGAGGGCAGCTCGTACTGGTTGAGCTGGTAGGGCCAGTTGTAGTCCACGGGCATGGGGCCGTTGGCGTGGCGCGTGCCCCACTCGGGATACAGCCAGTAGCCGCCCGCGGGCTTCTGCTCCCACGTCTGGGTCTGCACCGCGCCCATCTCCGCGTCCGGCGCGGCGGTCCACATGCGCGTGTAGGGGACGACGTTGGGTTCGCGGTAGTCCCAGCCGGTGTTCATCGTCACGGGGGAGGACAGGGTGACGAAGCGGTAGCGGTCGCCCCAGCCCAGGCCGGCGATGTCCGTGTTGGCGTTGCCGTCGAAGGCCAGGTCGCCGTAGGGCGAGCGAACGTCGGCTTCAATCTGGTTCGCGGGGAAGCCGGACGCGTCGTGGGTAATGGCATACAGCGGGTGGTCCCGGCCGGTGGCGAAGAGGTACTGCACGGTCACCTGCACCACGCGGCCATCCAGCGACAGCGGCCACTTCAGCTCGTGCAGGGCATGGTGCGCGCCCTTGAAGACGAAGCGGCCGGTGCCGCGCACGTCCTGCGTCCAGGCGCCCCACGTCTGGCCTTCCTTCAGGTGGCTGGTCACCATGCCCCAGCCGGGCACTTGCGTACTCTGGCCGTCGCAGACGCGCTCGGCGCCCGCGACCTCGTAGGTGTAGCGGCGGATGTAGCCGCCGTTCCAGCCCGCGGGGTCCGCCGCGTCGTTGCGCACGAGCGACACAGAGCGCACGTGGCAGTCGCGGTCGCGCCAGACGTAGCGGTCCGTCTTGAAGCCGCTCAGGTCCTTCGCGCACTGCAACCGCAGGGGCGCGCAAGTTCCGCTGGCCGGGTCGGCGGTGTTGCTCTCCACGCAGGGGTCGATGACGGGGTTGGGATTCTCATCACCGGGGCGCACGTCCTTGCCGCCACAGGCGGTGAGGCCCAGCGCCAGCAGGGCCACGGTGTGTCGAGCGGAGGGGAGGGGCATGGTCGTTCTCGAAGAAGTGGGAGCGCAGGCTTGCCACCCTCACGCACGGTGATGCAAGCCCCCACGCGGAGGCCCAGCGCCTCGGGGGTGTTCCTGACGCGAGTGGGCGGTCGAGCGCCAGGGCGCACGGTGGGGAGGCCCCGATGCACGAGGAGCGTGTCCACCGTGCGGGCATGGCGAACGGACGGCGGCTCGTCACGGTGGGACTCCTGGGCCTCTTCTCGGTGCCCGCGGTGGCGAAGGAAGGGGTACAGGGGCGGGTGCAGGAGTTCTTCCTGGGGGACGGAGCGCCACCGCAGCAGCGCGGGCAGGTGGAGCTGGGCACGGGGCTGGAGTGGACGCGTCAGGACGGTGAGACGCGCTTCGAGCTGCCGGTGCGTGGCGAGTACGGCCTGAGCGACCGCGTGCAATTGGAAGCGAAGGTGGCGCTGACGACGCCGGAGGATCCGCGAGGGTTGGACACGGCGGAGGCGGGCATCGGCCTGGCGCTGATCAATGACCGCCGGCGAGGCTTCACGCTGAGCCTGGGCATGGACCTGGAGGCCACGCGCGATATCCGGGACGACCGCTTCCGCCCGGGCTTCGAGCCGTACCTGCTGGCGTATCAGGACGTGGGGCCGGTGGGCTTCAACCTCCAATTGAAAGTGGAGGAGCTGCCCGGGGTGCGAGGCCTGGGGAGCGAGCTGCATCCGGACTTCGCGGCCGGAGCGGTGCTCGCACTGGGGCCGCTGCGGCCGATGGTGGAGGCGGGCTGGAGGGACGAAGACGGTACGTCCACCTTGCTCCTGTCACCGGGGCTGCTGGCGCGTCCGCTGAAGTCCCTGGAGTTCGGAGTGGCGGTGCCCTGGAGGCTCCACGCGGGAGGAGCCCGCGACGTGGGCGTGATGGGGATGCTGACGTGGCAGGGCGGTGGGGCGTAGCGGGCTGGCTTGGCTCACTCGGGATCCAGGGACCAGGTTCCTTCTTCCCATCGCTTCAGGGCTTCCTGTGCTTCAAAAGGGATCAGCCCTTTGCCCTTCGCGGCCTCCTCCAACACGGCCTTGGCTTCGGCGGTGCGATACCGCAGGAGCAGAGCAGCCGCTGCCGTTCGAACATCCATGCTCGGATGGGTGAAGAGGGTTGCGAGCGCGTCCCTCCCTACATCTCCGTGGGCCCTCAGTTGGTTGAATGCTGCGAGTGATTCCTTCGCATGCTTGTTCCCCGCTTTCGCATCTCCTCCCATGATGGCCTCGGTTTGGGCCTCCGTATGTTTTGCGAATTTTTCGACGATCTTCTGAAGGTCGCCCATCACCATAGTCTGTTCCGAATGTTGTCGATTGCGCGGAGCCCGAACGCAGCTTGAGCTTCGAATGATTGGGTGCTCAGCCACTGGCGCACCGTCAGCGACGTCGAACCTGTAATCCGATACTTGTACGAAGAATAAAATGCACTCACCGAATGATGAAGTGCCTTGTCGAGTGGGATGATGTTCTCCGAGTTGTGGAGCGCCTGTGGCCCGAAGCGCGACACGTTTCCGTCTGTCTGCTCCACGATGTGGTGCCACTCCTTTCCATTTCCCGCCGGTCCCATGGCCCGCTTGAACGATTTGAAGGACGAATAGCCCCTGGGCCCGCTTTGAGATGAGCCTCCTGCGCCTGAATCATCGCCTCGCTGGAGGATGATGGCCGCACCGGGAGCGCTGCTCAACACCGCCGCCGTGCGTCCCACGGGGACCGAGATGCGCTCCAGCACCAGCGCCCCCTCCGCCGACAGCGACAGCACGGGCACCGTGGCGTCGATACCTGACGTCAGCCCCTTCAGTGTCCGCGTCGTGGTCGAGGCCGCGCCCCAGATGGCCACGACGCTCGTCGTCAGCCGGGCCATCTCGCGGATCTGCTCGCCGGCCGTCATGTACTGGAATCGCTCCCAGTACTCGGGCGACGACGCGATGAGAGCTACGATGCCCGCGGGAAGATTGCGCAGTCCCGCGATGCTGTCCGCTGGGCGGGTGAGGACCTGTCCCAGTGCGTGGTACAGCTCCACGAAGGCGTCCTCCGCGCCATCCAGCGAGCGGCTGACAACGTCCGCGTCGTCGTACACCTCGGCCAGCGGCCTTGAATCCGACGCCTGGAGTTGCGCGTCGACCGGGCGGAAGACCCCGCCCTTGCCGCTGTAGAAACGTCCCAGCTCGAAGTTGCCCGCGCGGAAGGCTCCGTTCCTCCACTCGATGGACGCGACCTTTTGCTGTGTGCGCCCATTGAGCGCCCACGCGAGGTACCCATCTGGCCGCAGCACCGCCACCTGCTCACGGGCAAAGCGCGTCACCCGCCGTGCCAACTCTTCGCGGGAGACCTCGCCGCGCTCCAACACCTCTCGCAGCAGGAACCCCGCCACCATGCGCGGCGGGAAGGTGCCGAGCGTCACCGGCTTCTCCATCAGCCGGCCCAGCACCTCCACTGCGTCGTCTGGCGTGAAGGGATTGCGGCGCAGGGGCAACTCGTCCACGTCCTCCAGCCCGGCGCGGACCAGCAACTTCTCGAAGGCGTCCACGTCCAGCAGGCCCATCTCCAGGGCCTGCCGCGAGACCTTCCCGGGAGGTGCGAGGATGACCGTCCCCACCGGCATGCGGACGGTTTGGCGCCGGTGGAGTCGTTGACTGCCTTCCTCGTCAGACGCGTCCGACGCATGCGAGGCGCTTTGCCGGAAGGCCCGTGAACTGCCTCTCGTGGAGGAAGTCTCCACGCCTGCGCAGCCCACCAGAAGGATGGCCGCGAACAGCGCCACGACACTTACGCGCATCGTCTATCTCCGGGGAGCCCACCCGGGAGGGCGGACAGCCCGGATGCTTCCACTCCGGTCCGACATGTTCACAGCGACGGCGCAAGCAGCACGACGGAGTAGCCCACCGCCGTGCGCGCGCCGGGGTTCTCGTAGGAGTGCTTCTGGTCTCCCCGGAAGACGACGACGTCACCGACTTCCAAGATGAAGCGCTCCCCGCTGGCCACCAGCGCAATCGTTCCGGACTCACAGGCCAGGTACTCGCGCGTGCCGGGCGTGTGGGGCACTCCGGTGATGCGCGCCTTGGGCGGCAGCTCCATCCGGTCGAACTCCATGCCCGGCAGCGGATCCGGCAGGAGCTTGCGCAGGAAGGCCGCGCCTCGCTGCTTCATCGGCAGGCTGTCTCGCCGGTAGTGCCGGGCGCTCGCCTTGGGCCGGGCGAGCAGTTCCTCCAGTGACACCTGCAGCGCCCCCGCCACCCGGTGCAGCACCGACAGCGTGGGGTTCGCCGCGCCGGACTCCAGATGCGCCCAGGTGGCCCGGGGCACGCCCGCCAGCTTCGCGAGCTGCACCTGTGTAGCCCCTCGCGTCTCCCTCAGCGTCCGCAGGTTGCGTGCCAGTCTGCCTGGAAGGTCCTCTTCGCTCATGCGCTGGCATTCTGCCAACGCATTGGCGCCCATGCCATCTTGTCGGAGCCCATCCGCTATCCATGCCTCAAGGAGAGACATGCCATGGACATGCGGAATCAAGCAGTGCTGGTAACAGGCGCGAGCCGGGGCCTGGGCCGGGCCCTGATGGAAGCCTTTGCCCGGCGGGGCGCCCGGGTGGTGGGCGTGGCGCGCGATGCGAAGGCGCTGGAGGCGGCGGTGGCGCCCCTGAAGGCGCGGGGGCTGGCGGTGCACGGGCTCGCCTTCGACGTGGGGGACAAGCAGGCCATCTACCCGCTGGTCGGCGCCGCCACCGCGCTCGTGGGCCCGCTGGACGTCCTGATCAACAACGCGAGCACCCTGGGCCCCACTCCCCTGCCACTCCTGCTCGACACGGCGTGCGAGGACGTGTCGCAGGTGCTGGAGGTCAACCTGCTGGGGCCCTTCCGTCTGACGAAGGCCGTCGCGGGGAGCATGGTCGTCCGCGGCCGGGGCCTCATCCTCAACATCACCTCCGACGCCGCCGTGTCCGCGTATCCCCGCTGGGGCGCCTACAGCGTGTCGAAGGCCGCGCTGGAACACCTGACGCGCATCTGGGCCTCGGAGTTCGAGGGCAGCGGCGTGCGCCTGCTCACCGTGGACCCGGGTGACATGGACACGCGCATGCACAGCGATGCGCTCCCGGACGCCGACCCCGCGACGCTGGCGAAGCCGGAGGACGTGGCCGCGCGCATCCTCGCGCTCGTGGAGGCCCGGGACACCGCGTCCGGCCAGCGCTTCGAGGCCGCGAGCTGGGAGGCCGCATGAACGCCGCACGCTGGCCCCGGGAACACCCCGACACCGCGAGGCTCCTGCACGTGGAGCCCCGCCACGAACGCTTCACAGACACCGTCGCATCGGAACTGCCCCAACTGCTCCGCGAAGGCGACCTGCTGGTGATGAACGACGCGGCCACGCTGCCCGGCTCCCTCACGGGCCGCACCGGCTCGGGCGCCGCCATCGAGCTGCGGCTCCTGTCCCACGAACCCGACGACACCTGGACGGCCGTCCTCTTCGGCGCGGGAGACTGGCGCCGGCGCACCGAGGACCGCCCCCCTCCGCCCGAGCTCCCCGTGGGCGCGCGCCTGGAAGTCGGCGGACTCACCGCGCGGGTGGTGGAGGTGCTGCCCCCATCCCCCCGGCTCCTGCGCGTGGCCTTTGACTTGACCGGCGCGGCGCTCTGGCAGGCCCTCTACTCGGCGGGCCGTCCGGTGCAGTACGCGTACACCGCGGGGCCGCTGGCGCTGTGGCACGTGCAGACGCTCTACGCCTCACGGCCCTGGGCCGCGGAGATGCCTTCCGCGGGCCTGCCCCTCACCGCGTCCGTGCTGCTGCGGCTGAAGGCGCGCGGCGTGCGCTGGGCGTCCCTCACGCATGCCGCGGGACTCTCCTCCACGGGCGACGCGGCGCTGGACGCGGCGCTGCCCCGGCCCGAACGCTCGGACATCCCCGAGCGCACCGTGTCACTGGTGGAGGAGACGCGGGAGAAGGGCGGGCGCGTGGTGGCGGTGGGCACCACCGTGGTGCGCGCGCTGGAAGGGCGCGCGACACAGCACGGGAGGCTGGTGGCGGGCGAGGAGGTGACGGACCTGCTGCTCGGGCCCGGCTACGTGCCCCGGGTAGTGCACGGGCTGCTCACCGGCGTGCACGACCCGGGGAGCAGCCACCATGCGCTGCTCCAGGCCTTCGCGCCGCTCCCGCTCCTGCTCCGGGCCTCGGCGCATGCGGAAGGCGCGGGCTACCTGGGGCACGAGTTCGGCGACACGTGCCTCATCCTGGATTCGGACGCGTGACGCGTCACTGGAGGGTGACGCCCGGCTCCAGTTCCACCTTCACCCAGCCCGGCTTGCGCAGGTCGAAGTTGCGGTACGCGTCGATGGCGGAGGCCATGGACTTCACGTGGCTCAGGATGGTCGTGGGGTCCACCGTGCCGGAGCGCACCAGCTCCAGCAGCTTGGGGATGTACTTGCGGTGGTTGCAGTTGCCCATGCGCAGGGTGAGGTTCTTGTTCATCGCCTCGCCAATGGGGAACGCGGTCATCGTCTGCGGGTACACGCCGATGATGGACAGCGTGCCCGCCTTGGCCAGCGACTGCACCGCCCACTGCGCGGCCTGCGACGGCGCGTCGCCGGGCACCCAGTTGTCGCCGTCCGGCTTCTGCTTGGGCGCGACCTGCTCCACCTCGCGCTTGAACTCGGGCTTCTCCGCCTTGGCCTTCTTGGCGGCCGGGCCGTGGTGCGCGTGCTGCGCGTCCACGCCCACCGCGTCGATGGCGCGGTCCACGCCGATGCCCGCCGTGAAGCGCTTGAGCGTCTCCACCGGGTCCTCCTGCTCGAAGTTGATGACCTCCGCGCCCTGGGCCCTCGCGAGCGCCAGCCGGTCCTCGTGGCTGTCGATGGCGAAGACGCGGCCCGCGCCCAGCAGTCTCGCGCTCACGATGGCGAACAGGCCCACCGGGCCGCAGCCGAACACCGCCACGGTGTCACCCGGCTTGATTTCGGCCATCTCCGCCCCGAAGTAGCCCGTGGGGAAGATGTCGGAGACCAGGATGGCCTGGTCGTCGGTGACGCCGTCAGGCACCTTCACCATCGTGACCGCCGCGTGCGGGATGCGCGCCTTCTCCGCCTGCATGCCGTCGAAGGGGCCCGTCATCTCCGGCCCACCGAAGAAGGCGGTGCCCGCGTCGGGACCGTTCGGGTTCGCGTCGTTGCATTGGGCGTAGTAGCCCGCGCGGCAGTACGAGCAGTTGCCGCACCCGATGGTGGAGCAGATGACCACGCGGTCGCCCACGTTGAAGTTGCGCACGTCCTTGCCCAGCTCCTCGATGACGCCCACGCCTTCGTGGCCGAGGATGGTGCCGGGCTTCATGCCGGGCATGGTGCCGCGGATCATGTGCAGGTCCGTGCCGCAGATGGCGCTGGCGGTCAGCCGGATGATGGCGTCCGTGGGCTCCTTCAGCTTCGGCTCCGCGACGTCGTCCAACCGGATGTCTCCGATGCCATGGAAAACGACTGCCTTCATGTTCCGCTCCTTGCCCCGCCAGGGCCTCGAAAGACGTGAAGGCCCACGGCGCCTTCGCGAAGGCACACGGGACCCGTTCGTCTGGACTCTGGGCACGGTGGTGGGGCCGGGCAGGACCGGCGCCGCGCTCCCTCTGCTGGAGGGCGGGCAGGGAGGCAGTGGCCCTAGCGTCCCGTCGAGTGGACCTGGAAGGCGAGCCGCTTGCCGAACACCTTGCGGAAGGCGGCGACCTCGCGCTCGGCGTTCCACAGCTCCAGGTCGAGGGGGTGGCGGGCGTGCAGGTGCAGCGTCACCGCCTCGCGGCCATCCGTCACCTTGAAGTCGCGGATGGGCTGGTGGTGGCTGTGGTCCAGCGAGTTCGCCACCCGCAGCAGCGTGGCCAGCTTGCGCACGCGCCGCGCTTCGGACGGGGTGAGCCCGGCCATGCCGGAGTGGGACAGCTCCGGCGGAGAGCGCCGGTGGTAGCGGGCGACGCGCGCGATGATTTCACGCTCGCGGTCCGCCAGGCCCGGGATGTCCGCGTTGTGGATGAGGTAGTACGTGTGGCGGTGGTGGCGCTCGTAGCTGACCGCCGTGCCGATGTCGTGCAGCAGCGCGGCGACCTCCAGGTGCGGGCGCACGGACAGGGGCAGCTGGTGCAGCGAGGCCAGGCTGTCGAAGAGGGCCAGGGACAGGCGCGCCACCTGGCGGGCGTGCTTCTCGTCGAAGCGGAAGCGCTGCCCCATGACGATGGCCGCGTCCGCGAGGCTGTGGTCCTCGCGCGTTTCGTCCTGACGGTAGAGCAGGTCCACCAGCAGGCCGTCACGCAGGCCGCGGTTGACGACGCTGACGGACTCCACGCCCAGGTGGCGCGCGACGCCCTCCAGGATGACGGCGCCGGAGACGATGATGTCCGCGCGGCGCGGGTCGAAGCGCTTGCGGCGGCGCTCCGGCGGCATCTTCGCCAGGGCCTCCACGGTCTGGGTGAGCTGTCGCACGGTGGCATTGCCTCCGTTGTCCGCGGCGGCGAAGCCGACCACGGCGCCAATGGTGCCGGACGAGCCCAGCGCCACGCGGGGCAGGGCGGGGAGCTTCTCCGGGAGCGTCTTGTGGAGGGTCTCCTCCACGAAGCTGCGCATCAGCCGCAGCTGCTTGGGCGTCACGGCGCGCGCGGTGTCGAACACCTCCGTGAGGCGCACGGAGCCCAGGGAGAGGCTCCAGAGCTCGTCGGGCTTCTCGCCGGTGGCGATGGCCACCTCCGTGCTGCCTCCGCCGATGTCCACGAGGAGCGAGCGGCTGTTGGCGGGCTTCCTGTGCAGCACGCCCAGGCAGATGAGGCGGGCCTCCTCCTTGCCGCTGACGACCTCCAGCTCCAGGCCTGCTTCCTCGTGCACGCGGCGCACGATGTCCTGCTGGTTGCGGGCCTCGCGCAGCGCGCTGGTGGCGACGGCGCGCACCTGGGCCTTGTGACGGCGGCAGAGCGCGGCGTAGCGGCGCAGGGTGGACAGGAGGCGGTCGGCGGTCTCCGGGGGCATCTCGCCGGTGGTGAAGACGCCCTCGCCGGGACGGATGGGGTCTCGCTCCTGGTGGAGGGTCTCAAGCGAGCCCTCGGCGTCCGGGCGGGCCAGCTCCAGGCGCACGGCGTTGGTGCCCACATCGATGGCGGCGAGGACGGGAGTCGGAGAGGGGCGGGCGGAAAGGGCCATGGGCTCGCGGACGAAAACGCCTGGAGGGGCACGGTCCTTCCGGGCCGTGTCCCTCCAGGTGGGGGCGGTTCCTAGCGTAGCCGCGTGACAGCCGTGTGGCGTTGGTGAAGATGGGGCTTCAGGGCGGGGAAGCGCCGGCTTCCTCCTGGGCGCCGTCGGAGCGGATGATGCGGGAGCGTTCCTGCAGCTCGCGCCAGTTGGCCTCGTACTGATCGCGGGCCGTCTTCCAGGCATGCCCGCGCGCGTGGCGCAGGTTCTTGAGCATCTCGCCGGAGGTCTTCAGGCCGCGCGTGATGAAGTCGAGCTCCTCGCGGGTGAGGAGCGAGTCCTCGGCCCGGGAGCGCTTGTGGGCGGCGATCCAGCCGTCCATCTGCGCGCCCAGTTCCTTCAGTTCGGCTTCGCGTTGGCGCTGGTAGCCTTCGCGGAGCCCTGCCCACCGGGAGCCCGCTTTGTCCAGGTGCTCACGGAAGCGGCTGCGGGCCTTGTCCGCGCCGGCCTTGAGGCGGTCCCAGTCGCGCTCGTCGGCGCGGCGGAGCGCCTGGAGCTCGCGGTTGACGTCGTCGTTGAAGGCACGGGCGCCGGTGAGGACATCGAGCGAGTCCTCACTGTCGGCCAGCTCCGCCTGGGCTTCGATTTCGCGGAAGCGAGCGGTCGCCTCCCGCTGCTCGGCCTCCATCTTCTGGATGTATGCGTCCCGTTCCGTCATGGCGTCCTCCCAGGCACGTTGAATGGAAGAAGCATGGGAACGCCCGTGGGGCGGTGCAGGGCGGAGGGGAACGGGAGGCGGAGCGCCCCGTGAGGCAGGCCATCCATGCGGCCCGCGTCGCAGCCCCCTGTCTCCATCCCGTCAGTCGCGCCACCCCAGGTAGGCCCCCTGGCGTGAGACAGCGACACCGCGCCTTTCCATCACACCTGTGCGAACCCACCCCTCCACGGAGGGCCCATCGGAGGGCCCATCGACGCATGAGACGTGAATCGATACCCTGCGACCCGTGACCGTCGCCGCCGCAGAGAAGAGTGAGAGGATCCGTCACCGCAAGATTGGCGCCTGCCGCGTGCTCGGCGAGCTGGGCCGGGGCGGCATGGCGTTGGTGTATCGCGGCCTGCATGAGCTGCTTCAGCGCGAGGTCGCCATCAAGGAGCTGCTGCCCGAAGGCCAGCGCGACCAGGAGGCCCTGTCCCGCTTCCGCCGCGAGGCGCTGGCGCTCGCCGCCTTCCGCCACCAGAACATCGTCACCCTCTATGACCTGGTGGAGAAGAACGACAGCCTCTTCATGGTCATGGAGTACGTGGATGGCCCCACCCTCCACGGCCTCATCAAGGACGGCCCGCTGCCCCCGGACGTCGCCGCCGTCATCGGGGCTCGCATCGCCAGCGCGCTCGACCACGCGCACTTCCGCCGCATCATCCACCGCGACCTCAAGCCCGCGAACGTCATGCTCACCAAGTCCGGTGAGGTGAAGCTCATGGACTTTGGCATCGCCAAGGACGTCAGCCTCGAAGCCCTCACCCAGCAGGGCATGGCCGTGGGCACGCCGTCGTACATGTCCCCGGAGCAGGTCACGGGCGCGCCCATCGACGCGCGAACCGACATCTTCTCCCTGGGCGTGCTCCTCTACGAGGCCCTCTCCGGCACCCGCCCCTTCGTGGGCAAGACGGCCGGCGAGGTCTTCGCCCGCATCCGCGACGGCAAGTTCACGCCGCTCCAGAAGGTGGCCCCGAACGTGCCGCCCCCGCTCGCGCGCATCGTGAAGCGCGCGCTGTCGGTGAAGCCGGAGGCCCGCTTCCCGGACGCCGCGGCCATGCGCCGCGAGCTGGACCTGTTCCTCGCCCACGAGGTGCGCGTGTCCCACCCGGCGCTGCTCGTGGCCTTCCTGCGCTACCGCGAGAAGCTCACGGAGACGGAGGCCCTGGCCCACCTCACCCAGCAGGAGCTGGGCGTGCTGGACGTCTTCGCCACGAAGAAGCCCTCGCGCGCGCCGGGCAAGCTCAAGTGGAGGCTGGCCGCGCTCACCGCCGGCATCGCGGCGGCGGGCACCGGCCTCTACCTGTCCCACTCCCAGTGGGCGCCGCTCCTGGAGCAGCTCACCCGCTAAAGCGGCTCAGGCCTGCTTCTTCTTGTCGTGCGTGACGGTGACGATGGTCCCGATGCCGCCGCGCACGAAGAAGTCACCCACCACCGTGAGCTTGCGCGGCTGGATGGCCTTGATGATGTCGTCCGCGATGGTGTTGGTCACCTTCTCGTGGAAGGCGCCCTCGTTGCGGTAGGACCACATGTACATCTTCAGGCTCTTGAGCTCCACGCACAGCTGATCCGGCACGTACTTGATGGTGAAGCGCGCGAAGTCCGGCTGGCCCGTGAGGGGGCACAGGCAGGTGAACTCCGGCACGTCGAAGGCGATCTCGTAGTCGCGATCGGCGGCGGGGTTGGGGAAGGTCTGGATTTCCTTGGACGGCTGAGAGGGCATGCGCTGTCGTGTAGCACACGTTCGGCGCGTGTCACCGCCCTCCACAACGCCGCCTCCCCGGCTGCCCGGCCCCGGCTCTGTTCGGGTCCCAACGTGCCGCGACCCTCCGGGACAGGAGAACGTCCGGGGGTGGTTGGCGATCATGCTCGGGGATTCCTATCTCCCTCAGGCGACCCCTGTTGCGAGCGCATCCCCGCCCCTCATGCTGCCACCCAATGACGTCGAGGATGTCCTCTCGTGCCTGCCCCAAGCGCTCCTGCGCGTGGGACCCGACCTGCGCGTCCAATGGTGCGAGGAGGGCTTCGCGGCCAAGACGGGCGTGACGCTCTCGCCGGGCAGCACCCTGCTGGAGGCCCTGGAGCCGGGCCGCAGCCTGGATGCCCTGGAGCGCGCCATCCGGGAACACCGGGTCCACTCCGGCCATGTCATCACCCGCACGCTCCGGCAGGTGCGTGTGCAGGTGAAGCCCACCCACACGAACGGCACGGCCGGGGCGTGGCTGGTGGTGGAGCCGTCCGGAGTGGACGACGAGGGCGCGTTTTCACAGGCCGTGCGGGAGATTGCCCGCGCGGTGGGTGAGTCGCTGGAGGTCGACCGCGTCTGCTCGGCCGCCGTGGTGTCGCTGGTGCGGTGCGCGCAGGTGCGGCGCGCGGAGGTGTTCCTCTACGAGGAGGACGACGCGACGCTCAAGCGCATGGCGGTGTCGGACCTGGAGGGCCTGGACGCGCCGCAGGACGCATTCGACCCGTCCGAGGACCCCTACCGTCAGGCCCTGGCCCTGCGTCAGCCGCAGCTGGGCATCCAGCGCGGCTACGGCGACGCGGTGGGCTCCGTGTTCGCGGCGGTGCCGCTGTGCGCGCCGCGCCGCACGGTGGGGCTGCTGCTCATCTACAAGGAACAGGGCGCGTCCTTCTCCGTGCGTGAGCTGGAGATGTGGAGCGCCGCGGCCAGCCAGCTGGCGGTGGCGGTGGAGAACGCGCGGCTCCTGCGGGAGGCCCAGTCCGCCCTGCGCGTGCGCGAGGAGTTCATGTCCATCGCGTCGCACGAGCTGAAGACGCCGCTCACGCCGCTGAAGCTGGGCCTGTACGCCATGGAGCGCCGCATCGCCGCGGGGCAGCCGGTGTCGCTCGCGAGCGTGCTCAAGTCCAAGCGGCAGGTGGACCGGCTCGCGGGGCTGGTGGAGGACCTGCTGGACGCAAGCCGCCTGGAGCTGGGCCGGCTGGCGCTGGACTCGTCTCCGCTGGAGGTGGGGCAGCTGGTGGCGGAGGTGGTGGACCACTTCCGGCACGCCTTCGAGCGCCCCTTCACGGTGGACGTGCCGCACGACGGCGTCTGGGTCCTGGGCGATAGAGACAGGCTGGAGCAGGTGCTGGTGAACCTGCTGGAGAACGCGCACAAGTACAGCCCCGCGGGGGCGCCCATCGCGGTGAGGGTGGGGCGCACGGGCGAGTCCGCGCGCATCCAGGTGCAGGACCACGGCATCGGGATTCCGGGCGCGGATCAGGCGCTGGTGTTCCAGCGCTTCTACCGGGCGCGCAACGCGTCGCACCGCAACTTCGGCGGGCTGGGGCTGGGCCTGTTCATCAGCCAATCCATCGTGAAGATGCACGGCGGCGCGCTGGCGCTCCGCAGCCGCGAGGGCGAAGGCTCCACGTTCCTCTTGGACCTGCCGCGCATGCCCGCGCACGAGGTTCGCAGGCTGCCCCGGCGCGTGCTGGTGCTGGACGAGGACTCGAACCAGGAGGCCACGGCGGAGCGGACCCTGCGGGCGGAGGGCTTCGAGGTCTTCACGGTGCAGAGCGGCGCGGAGGCCCTGCGCAAGGCGACGCACCTGCCGGTGGACCTCATCGTCCTGTCCACGAGCGCCACGCAGTCCGCGGTGGGCAGCTTCCTGGAGACCTTCGCCACGCTGCCCCGCGCGCGGCCGGTGCCCATCCTGCTGGCGGGGGATGCGCGGCCGTGGTGGGCGCAGGAGAACGCCGCGCTGTGTCCCCGGCCATACCGTCCGGAGGAGCTGCTCGCGGGCGTGCGCACCGTGCTGACGCGCGAGAAGCGCCGGACGCTGACGCCGGTGGAGTCGGAGCTTCCGCTCGTCACGCCCGCGTGAGGCTGTCCGCGCGGAGGACGCGGTAGTCCGTGGGGCCTGCTCCCGCTCGTTCCAGGGCCTCGCGTGTGCGGGCGTCCACGAGGGTGGCCAACTCCACTTCGCGCTGCGCGGCGTAGCGCGTGGTGACGAGCTCGGGCAGATGGCCCGGATGACACATCCACTCCGTGACGCCTTCGGTGGGCAGCGCCGCCAGCTCCTGGGCGAAGCGCTCGGGCGTCCAGTACGCCGTCGCGCCGGACTCGCCCACGAAGTGGTCGTTCGTGGCCACGCCCCGGGCCCTCAGCGCGCCGCGCATGTCCGCGCTGATGGAGCGCACCGGCAGGCCCGCGCGCCTCGCGACGCGTGACAGTCCCTCCAGGACCTGGGGATGCCGGTGCAGGTGCTTGTGCACGTCCAGGTGCGTGGCGGCCTGGCCCAGCAGCCGTTCCAGCCGCTCCAACTGCGCGAGCGCCTCCGCCTCCACCACGTCCGCGGGAAGCCCGTCCACGCGGCTGCCGTCGAGGCCTCCGTCCACGGTGCACCACTCGCGCGGGAAACCCATGCCCACGGGCGCGCCGCGGTCCAGGTTCAGGTGCAACCCGATGGCGAGTCCCCGGGCCTGCCTCGCGGCGGACTCGGAGTCCGGTGCGTTCACCATCAGGGTGGCGGAGGAGACGACGCCCTCGCGCATTGCCTGGAGGATGCCCCGGGTGATGCCCGGGTCGTAGCCCAGGTCATCGGCGTTGATGATGAGGGCGCGGGGTGGCGTGGCCTTGACTCCTTCAGGGGCGGGGACGCGCCTGGAAGAAGCGCCACATCTGGAGGGACGCGTCCAGGTCCGTCGTGCCGCCATTGTAGAGGGACTGGCCGGGCCACGCATGCTTGCCGCCGGTGACGGTGCACAGGCTCGCGGTGGCGCTCTCTGGCTGGCAGCCCGTATACGCCACACAGGTGCTGTTGCCCTGCTGATACGTCTGCTGCTGGGGACCGGTGCAGCCGTTGAACTCCGCGAAGCGGCGCACGGACTCCGGGGCGGACGGGTAGGGCTTGCCGCCGAGGACGTTGCTGCCTCCGTCGTAGAAGATGGTCTCGTCGGCGCTGCCGTGGATATGGAGCACGGGGACGGGGCGCGACGGGCGGCAGTCCGTCACGCCCTCCATGCCCGACACGGGCGCGATGGCGGCGATGCGCTGGGCGCGCTCACAGGCCAGCCGGTAGGAGAAGAACCCCCCGTTGGAGAAGCCGTTGGCGAAGACGCGGCGCGGGTCGGTGCACACGCGGGTGTCCAGGTCCGCGAGCAGCGCGTCCACGAAGCCCACGTCGTCCACGTTGCCAATCTGCGCCGGGCCACAGCACGCCTCGCCGTTCCAGCCGCGCGTGTCCGGTTCTCCCCGGCCGTAGACTTCCGGGAAGTTGAGGCCGCGCGGATACACCGCGATGAAGCCCTCCGCGTCCGCCAGCGAGGAGAAGCCGGTCAGCGCCTCCTGCTCCTGCTCGGTGGAGCCGAAGCCGTGGAAGCTGAGGACGACGGGCGTGGGCTTCGTGGCGTCGTAGCCAGCGGGGACGTGGACGCGGAAGGCGCGGGTGTGGCCGCCGTGCTCGACGGTCCAGTCATAGGTGCCGGGCGTCACGGTCAGGCCCGAACAGGCCGTGCGGTCCGCGGGGGCCACGTCCCCGGCAGGCGTGGACGGCAGCTCCGTCCCGGGCGGGGCGTCGGTGTCGTCATCCGGCGAGGCGCTGGAGCCGCACGCGGTGGCGGTCAGCAGCAGGCTGGACGCGGCGAGGGCGAGGAAGCGAAGGCGCATACGGAAAGCTAGTTCCCGGTGCCGCACTCCGCCGCGAGCGCCGCCGCCCGGTCCGGGAACCTTTCCGCCAGCGTACGTTTCACTTCGGCCACCCCGGTGGCATTGCCTTCGTGGACGTGCAGTTGGCAACGCGCGGTGAGGGCACGGGGATCGTCCGGGGCCAGACGTTCGGCCTCCCGGTACTCGCGCTCGGCGCCGCGCAGGTCGCCCTGCCGGAAGAGGACGGCCCCCAGGTAGGAATGGGCCACCGCGAGCGTGGGGGACTTGCGCTGCGCGCGCTTGAGCAGGGCGGTGGCGTCGTCCAGCTTCTCCTGGCGGAAGCGCACGAAGCCCAGCTCCGCCAGGGACTCGGCGTCGTCGTGCTGGCGCGTCCAGGCGGACAGCACGGTGGCGGCCTCGTCCAGCCGGCCCCCCTGGGACAGGAGCTGGCCGTAGCGGGGCGCGACCTTGGCGGAGCCCGGCGCCTGCGCGTACGCCTTCGCGAGCGCGGTCAGCGCACCCGGCACGTCACCCTGGAGCGCCCGCAGGTCGGCCAGGGCCAGCGGAGCGCGGACGTCCTTGGGAGCCAGGGCGGTGGCTTCGTCGATGGCGCGTTCCGCGCGCTTGCCCATGCGCAGCTCGGTGGCCGCGCGCGCGGCGAGCAGGTGCGCCTCCGCCTCCTTCGGGAAGCGCGAGGTATAGGCCTCCGCCAGCGCCAGCGCCTGCGGGTGGGCGCCCGCGTCGAGCAGCAGCTTGCCCGCGCGAGCCAGCTCCTTGGCCGTGGCGCGCACGTCCTTGCCCAGCCCCTCCAACGCGGACACCTTGGCCTCCGCTGTCGTCGCGGCCTCTGCGGCGGCGATCCGCGCGGGAGGCGGCACGTCCGGGCGCCGCAGGTACCACGTGGCCCCCGCGCCCAGTCCGCCCAGCGCGAGCACGCCCGCGACGATGGCCAGCGCCCGGCGCGAGCGGAGAGCGCCATGCGGCGCCGGGGGGTGAGCACCTGCCGGAGCGCGCCCCTTGCTCTCTGTCGCCGGGGCCTGGGGACCCGCGGAGGCCACTCCGTACGCGGCGCCCTCCGCCGGCTTGCCCGAGGTCGAGACAGGAACCTCCGCCGTCACGGGCCGGGTCGAACCGCGAATCGACACGGTGTGGGTGCCCAGGGGCGGGAGGGGACGCGAGGCCGACGGCGCGGCGACCGGAGGAGGCACGGGCCAGGACGGAATGCCCTGCACGCCGAACGGCGGGAGCACGTCCATGCCGGGGGCGCCATCCGCGCCCGAGTTGGACGGATCCGCGAGCCTCGCGTTGCGCAGCGCCAGCCGCTTGGGGTCACGGTCCGGCGGAAACAGCGTGTCCAGGTACGCGGCCACCTGCGCCGGCGAGGCGACCTCCGCGGGCCCGCCCAGCATCTCGATGGCGGCGATGAACGTCTGCAGGCTGTCGAAGCGCGCCTCCGGGTCCTTCGCGAGCGCCTTGAGACACACCGTCTCCAGCGCCTGCGGCACCGACGGGTCGAACGCGGTGGGCGGCTTCGGCCTTCCTTCCGAGATGCGCGTGAGCACCTCCTCGGTGGACATGCCGGTGAAGGGCCGCCGGCCACACAGCTGCTCGTAGAGCATCACCCCCGCGGCGAACAGGTCCGCGCGGTGGTCCACGCTGCGGCCGGCGATCATCTCCGGCGACATGTAGAAGAACTTCCCCTTCAGCGTCCCGGGCTCCGTCCCCGACCCCAGCGCGTCCGCCTTCGCGATGCCGAAGTCGATGACCTTCACCGCGCCGTTCGCCCCGACGTGGATGTTGTCCGGCGTGAAGTCGCGGTGGACGATGCGCAGCGGCCGGCCCGCCTCGTCCACGGCGCGGTGCGCGGCGTCCAATCCCCGGCACGCATCCACCAGTACGCGCAGGGTGAGGCCCAACGGAACGCGCTGGCCGCGCTCGGCGGCCTCCTGCCGCACCTCCGCGAACGAGCGGCCCTCCAACAGCTCCATGGCGATGAAGGGCTCCCCGCCCTCCATGCCCAGCTCCAGGATGGACACCACGTTCGGGTGGCGCACCTGCGCGGTGATGCGCGCTTCGTTGAGGAACATCTGCACGATGCGCCGGTCCGCGACCAGGTGCGGCATCAGCCGCTTCACCGCCACGGACGGACCGCGCTGCCCGTCCAGGCTGATGGCGCGCGCCAGATACACCTCCGCCATGCCGCCTGTCGCGATGCGCGCGCTCAAGCGGTAGCGGCCTGCCCAGGAAACGCCGGGTTCCGACACCAAGGTGGCCGCAGTCTACGGGCCCGCGCCCCTGGCGCCCAACGTCATGACGCGCCGCCTGCCTGCTTGTCCCCGGTCCCCCCGCGCATGCCCACCGTATTGGACCGGCCGGGACGACGGGTGTGGGTGCAGGGATGTGTGGAGCCGGTGACGGAGGACGGGCCGGGAGTGCTAACGTCCCCCGCTTCAAGCGTGACCCCTAAGGGGAGGGGGCCGCCTTCACGAACCTCGCGTACCGTCGCGGATGCAGGGAGGGATGTTGGGCACCGTCCTCAAGGGTGGTTTCGTCGTCGAACTGGAGCCCGCGTCCGTGGAGCGGGTGGACCTGCGCATCGAAGGTGAGCGCATCGTGGCGCGAGGCGAGGACCTTGCGCCCGGCCCCGACGACGAGGTGGTCGCGCTGTCTGGGAAGCTCGTCTTCCCGGGGCTCGTCAACGCCCACCACCGGCTGGCGACCGTGCTGTCGCGCGGCCTGGTCCGTCCGACGCCCACGTCCTACCAGGCCCTGCTGGAGCAGGTGCGCTGGCCCTTCGAGAACGCGCTGGACCTGGACGCGGTGCAGGTGGCCGCCACCGCGGGCGGCCTGGAGGCCATCCAGTGCGGCACCACCACCCTGTTTGATTTGCATGCCTCGCCCAAGGCGGTGACGGGCTCGCTGCTTCGCTCGGCGCGCGGCCTCCATGAGGTGGGCGTGCGCGGCGTGCTGTCCTACGCGGTGACGGACCGCATGGGCGCGGTGGGCCGCGAAGAGGGGCTGGAGGAGACGGTCAGCTTCGCGCGCAAGGCCCGTGGCCGCTTCCGCGGACAGGTGGGCGCGGGCCCCTGCTTCACGCTGGGGGATGACGCGCTCCAGGGCCTGGGCGAGGCGCTCAACACCACCGGCACCGGGCTGCACTTCCCTCTCGCGGAGGATCCGCTGGACGAGCGCCTGTCCACCGAGCGCCACGGCAACCCGCCGGTGACGCGGCTGCTCACCAGCAACCTGCTCTCGCCTCGCGCCATGGCGGCGCACGTGGGCCACCTGGCGTGGGCGGACCTGGCGCAGGTGCTGGCCACGGGGACGTGGTTCCTGCACACGCCGCGCTCCAACCAGGGCCTGGAGGTGGGCTACGCGCCCGCGCTGAAGTTCGGGGCGCGCGCGTCGCTGGGGACGGACGGCACGTCGCCGGACCTGTTCGCGGAGGCGCAGGCGGCGTACCTGCGCTCGCACGAGGCGGGGCAGCCCATCGACGTGCTGCGCTACCTGGCCAACGGCCACCGGCTGGCGTCGCAGGTGTTCGAGGCGGCCATCGGCCCCATGCGCGAGGGCGCGCTCGCGGACCTGCTGGTGCTGGACTATCTGTCGCCCACGCCGCTGACGGCGGAGACGCTGGCGTGGCACGTGGTGCACGGGCTGGGCAGCCGCCACGTGGAGGCGGTGATGGTGGACGGCGTGTGGCGCGTGTGGGCGCGCAGGCCGCTGTCGGTGAACCCCACGGTGGTGGCCGAGCAGTCGCGCGAGGCCGCCGCCGCCGTGTGGGCCCGCATGGCGTCGTCGTAAAGCCGGGGGAGCTTGTCGCGGTGTCCGGGGCCCGTTAAGTCCCGGGCATGCTCAACTCCCTGCTCGTCGTCGGATGGCTCAGCGCAGCGATTCCCCAGGTGGGTGAAACCGCCCCGGACTTCACGGTGAAGGACACCGCGGGGACGACCTACACGCTGTCGGAGATGGTGAAGAAGGGGCCCGTCATCGTGGCCTTCTTCCCCAAGGCGTTCACCAGCGGCTGCACGAAGGAGCTGACCGCGTACCGCGACCGCTACAAGGACATCGAGCAGGCGCAGGGCCAGGTGCTGGCCTTCTCCACGGACGACGCGGAGACGCTGGCGCGCTTCAAGACGGAGCTGAAGGCGCCCTTCGTGTTCATCCCGGATCCGGACGGCAAGGTGGTGGGCGCGTACGACGTGAAGATGCCGGTGGTGACGGTGTCCAAGCGCTACACGTTCGTCGTGGGCGAGGACCGCAAGGTGCTCAATGTGAGCGAGGGCAAGGACGCCATCGACGTCTCGGGCGCCATCGCCGCGTGTCCCCTGCGCAAGGGCGGCGCCGCGAAGCCCGCGGCGGCCCCGGCGGGAAACACGCCGCCCACCCAGGCCGCGCCCGCGACGAAGTAGCCCCAGGCGCTCTGGCTTCCGGGACAGGGGCACGGTCCACTCGCGGACGTCCTCATGGCACGCGCGGGCCGGATGCCGGCCGTGCCGTTGAGGAGTTCACGCGGCACGAGGCCTGCTCGCTTGTCCGCCCCGGGCGCGGAGCGATAGCCCTGGGACATGCCGCGCGCGGGGCGTCCTCCGTCCGCCGGGCTGGGGGCGTGAGGAGGCCCGAGTGGATGGACATCGTCTTCCTGGGCCCCGTGTGCCGGGCCACCGCCGAGGCACAGGCGGCCTCGGCCCCGAGACAGCTCGCGCAGGCGCTCCAGCGGCGTGGACACACGGTCCTCTTCCTGGAGCGCACGGCGCTTGGTGCACGCGGGGAGGCGTCGTATCTGGACCTGGCGGACCTCCACGCGCGCTTCCATTCGCGGGTGCGCCGCGCGGACCTGGTGCTGGTGGACGCGGACGTGCCGCAGGTGGCGGACGTGAGCCGCTGGGCCACGAACACGGCGCGAGGGCTCACCGTCTTCTGGGACCGGGACACGCCCCGGACGCTGGCGAGGCACGCCCTGCGAGAGGACCCCGCCTGCATGACGCCGGACCTCTTCACGGGCTACCGGCTCTATCTCTGCTCGAGTGGGGGCCCGGTGCCCCGTCAGTTGGAGCGCGAGTGGGGCGTGGCCCGCGCGCGCGTGTTCCTGCCGGGAGTGGACGCGGAGCACTTCGCGCCTGGAAGCGGGCGGACGCGCTGGGACCTGGGGTACGCAGGGCCGGCGTCGCCGGAGCGGCGGGGGCTCTTGATGCAATGGCTGCTGGGCGCGGCACGCGGCTGGTCCGAGGGGCGCTTCGTCCTCGCGGGCACGCTGTCAGCGGTGGATGACGCCTGTCCCGCCAACGTGGCGAGGCACGCGGCCCCGTCCCTCCAGGAGCACGCGGGCTTCATCGGTGCGCAGCGCTTCACGCTGGTCCTCTCCCAGGCCGAGCACACGCCGGGCGCGAACCTGTTCGAGGCCGCGGCCTGTGGAGCGGCGCTCATCTGCGACCCCTGGCCCGGGCTGGAGGACATCTTCGCGCTGGGCGAGGAGGTGATGGTCGCCCGCACGGAGCAGGACGTGCTGCGCTACCTGCTCGCGATGCCGGAAGCGGACCGGCGCCAGCTGGGCATGCGAGCCCGGGCCAGGGTCCTGGCTGAACACACCGTGGCCCACCGGGCGCTGCAACTGGAGCAATACGCGAGCGAGACGGAGCGCGGAGCCGCGTGGATGGCCCCGGTCCGCTCGCTGAACTGAGCGTCCGAAGCCTGGGAGGACGGACGTGAAGCCCGGTCGGCGGCGAACCGCACGAACCTGTCCGACAGTCGGACCAGTTCTGGAGCACCGCTGTCGGGGGACCTACGCCTCTTCCGGGGCCGCCACCATCTCCCGGGGCGGGAACACGAACTGCGCGGCGCCGGCCACGAGCGGTGAGTCATCGCGCTGGAACTCGGCGAGCGCCGCCAGCCGTTCCTCCGTCCAGCCACGCCCATCCCCCGCGTCGCGCACCAGGCAGTGCAGGGCTACGCGCCGCGCCTCCGGGCTGGAGCTCCGCGCCAGGCGCCCTCCGACGTTTTCCATCGTCTCCACCGGCAGGTTCGACACCGCCACCTGGGCCGCCATCAGTGCGTCCGCGTGGAGCCAGCCCTCCTGGCCCATCGTGTCCAGGTGGCTCGCGAAGGCCGGCGGGGCCAGGGCCACCGCCGCGCAGCGCACGCGCAGCGTCGCCAGACACGGGTCCTTCGTGAGGAGCCCCGTCACCAGTCCCTGCACCGCGTGCAGGGGCACGGGCCGCATCCGGTCCCGGGGCTGGAGCAGGGCATCCATCGCCACGCTCAACGCGCGCCGGTCCCGTGCCACCGCCTCCAGCATCCGCTCGAACAACTCCACGTCGCGCTCGTCGGCCCGGTACACCAGCGCGCCCATCGCCGCGCGCACCTCGTCGTCATAGGGCGAGGCCAGCCGCGCGCCACAGGCGGAGAGGAACACGCGCTCCCGGTCCTTCACGGACAGCCAGGCCGCGCGCCGCAGCAGGTCGATGCGCGCATCCGGCTCCGGCCGCGCCAGCACCTTCGCGAGCAGCGCGGACAGCCGCGCATCCAGCGCCTCCGTCAGCCGGTCCGCCGGGATGTCGCCCACTCGCGACGCCATGATGGCGTCCTCGCCAGTGACGGCGCGCTCGAACACCGCCCACGTGGGCTCGCGGTCCAGGTGGTCCCACAGCGCACGCAAGAGCGCGATGCGCACGTCGCGATGCAGCGGCTTCGCGTCCAGCTCCAGGAGCCGCTCATAGCCTGCGTCCGAGCGCAGCTCGCCCAGGAGGCGCACCACCTCCTTGGCCACCGTGACCTTGGTCAGCGGCACCTCCGCCAGCAGCGACAGCACCCGCGTGACGGGCATGCCGTTGAACGCACGGCGCAGCCCGTAGATGGCGATGCGCGCTCGCGAGTCCTCCAGGGCCCCCAACAGCGTGGGCACGCCCTGGCCCTGGTCGCACCGGGCCATCACCCGCAGGGCCCGCTCCTGCACCGCGGGCCGCTTGTCGTTCGCCAGCGCCAGGAGCGCGTCCATGGGCGCCCAGTCCAGCGCCGCCATCCGCGTCACCGCCGCCAGCACCGACGGCGTGTCCCGCTCCATGTCCTCGCACAGCTTCGAGAGCGCGCGCGAATACGCCCGGTTCTGCTCCACCGTCCACCGGAAGAACCCCGAGTCGAACGGCAACAGCCAGTGCGTCGCGCCCGTGGAGAACTGGCCGGTGATGACCGGCGCGTTCAGGTACGGCCCCAAGAGGTCCTGCCGCCGCCGGTGCAGGAACTCGCGCACCACGGGGATGGCGATGGCGCTCTCGTCCCGCTTGAGCAGCGCGGGCAGCATCCGGTCGAAGTCCTTCACCGCGCGGAAGCGCAGCACCCAGAGCGCGTTCCCGGACGGCTTGCCCAGCCGCAGCGCCACGCGCTCCAGCTCCTCCACCAGCTCCCGGTGCAGCGGAAGCCCGTCCTTCTCGGCCGCCGCAAGCGCCACCACCTCCTCGTCCCAGCCCCGGTCCCGCCATCGCCGCAGGGTGGCCGCGAGGGTCGACTCGAAGCGGGGCCGGTCCTCCCGCGACAGCCACGCGCTCAACGCCAGCGCCAGCCGGTTGTCGGGAGCCGTGTCGCGCACGGAGACGAGCCAGTCCGACAGGCCGGGCACCAGCGCCGCGCGCTTGCCCAGGCTCGCCGCGAGCTGGAGCAGGGGACCGCCGCGCTCGCGCTCCGCCCAGCTCTTCGCCAGCGCCAGCAGGTACGGCGCGGCCCGGCGCACCTCGTCGTCCGTCAACCGGTGGCCCAGCCCTCCGTCCAGGATGCGGCCACGCTCCTTGAGGAAGATGCCCAGCCACTGCGCGCCCCACGCCGGGTCCGCGCTGAAGGCCCGCACCAACAGCCGCTCCGCCGACTGCGCCGTCCCCATGGACAGGTCCGCCGCGTCCAGCGCGTCGCGCAGCATCCGCCCCAGGGCCTCGGTGTGCTCGGCGCGCCACATCCGGCGGGGCCACTCGGTCAGCGCCTGGAGCATCACTCCGCGCACCGGGTCCTGTTCGTTCTTCCGGGCCAGCACCAGCGCCAGCGCGGGGGCCACCCACGCGGGCTCGTCCGGGCGCAGGCCGGGCAGCGCCAGGAGCGCGCTCAGCGCCACTCCGCGCATCGCCGCGTCCGGATGCCCCAGCGTGCCCCGGAGCGCGCCCAGCGCTTCATCCCAGGGCAGGAAGCGCGCATAGGGAAACCGCGCCTCGGCGCGCGTGCCCAGGGCCACCACCTCGTCCAGGTGCCGGCGCGCCTCCCGCTCGCGCAGCTCCACCGGCAGGTGCCGCACGTACTCTGGCGCGATGACGCCATCCCGGGTGCGCGCGCCCACGGTCCAGCGCGCGTAGACGCTCTCGCGCAGGGCCGGGTCCGCGATGCGCGCGATGAGCGGCGTGCCCCACGCGGGGGCCCGCTCCACGGACGCGGCCCAGGCCTCGGTGAGCGTCGCGTGCAGCGGCTCCGGCAGCTCCTTCAGCACGTCCTCCGCGCGGCCCAGCAGCGTCGGGTCGCGCTGGACGATCCACGTCAGGGACTCGGCGTCCAGCGACGCCAGGGACTTCGCGAACAGCAGGTGCGGGAGGAACGCCGGGGAGCGTTGGCGCAGGAGCGCCACCATGCGCAAGGGGCGATGCTTCACCAGCGTCCGCACGGCGTGCTCGTCCGGCGGGATGCCCCGCTCCAGCAGCAGCGCCAGCAGCGTCTCCGCCATGTCGGGCGTCCGCTCCGCCAGCCACCCCAGGCCCCATGCCATGTTCTGCCGGGTGACGGGGTCCGGCTCGCCCGACACGGCCCGAAGCTGCTCCAGCAGCACCTCGCCCAGCACGGACGGCGCATGCCGCGCCAGCCGCGCCCAGAACCGGTAGCTGGGCCGCTCCAGCGCCCGCGCCAGGTGCTTGCGCAGGCTCGCCTCGGAGGCCAGCGGCGCCGTGTCCGCGAAGGTGACGTGCTCGCCCCGTTCCGCCAGCCCGTCCAGGAACGCGTCGATGACGGCGTGCCGCTTGCGCTTGCGCAGCTGATGGATGACGGCCTGCTCGCGGCGCATTCCGTGCGCCATGCGCAGTGCCTCCAGCGCCTGGGCATCGTCACAGGCCAGCGACACCAGCTCGAAGGCCAGCGCTCGCACGCGGAAGGACTCGTCCGCCGTGGCGTTCAGCACCGCCGCGCCATCCCGGCGCGTGAACTGGGCGGCCAGGGCCAGCCGCCGCTCGAAGGCGTCACCCCGTGACAGCGCGTCCAGCTGAGCCTGTGCCGCCGGGTCCGTCCGCGCCTTGCGTCCCAGCGCCACCATCTGACGCACCCGGGCATCGTGGAAGGTGGAGTTCAGCTCGGAGCGCAGGGCGGACAGGGCGGGTTCGGACATGGCGCCCAAGGATGCCCGCTCCCTGGGTTTCCTGACAGACCCACCCTGACCGCGGCCTACATCAAAGGTTCAGTGCGCCGCCTCGGAGGGGGTGACGGGGTAGTTGCCCGTCGAGTGCGCGCGTGCGTGCTGCGCGAAGAGGAAGCGTCGGACGGCGGCGCGGGTGATGAGTCCGCCCGGGGAGAGTCCCAGCACGGGCGCCACCGGCAGCGCGTCCACGTCCTCCTGGTCCATCACCTGGAGCGCATGCGCCAGGTCCGAGTCAGGCGCCAGCGCGGGCAGCTTGCGCGCCAGGTCGCTGGCCACGAGCAGCGGGTACATGGACTCGTCGCGCCACACCTCGCGCAGTTGCTCCACCTGCACCGTGCCGTAGAGGTTGCCCTCCGTGTCCAGCACCGGCAGCGTGCCGGCCTCGGACGTGAGCAGCTGGTCCGTCAGCGCGCGCAGCGGCGTGCCCGCGGCCACCGCGGGCACCTCCGTCATCAGGGCCCGCACGTGCGTGGCCGCCAGCAGGTCCTCGTCGCTCTGCACCTTGGGCGCCGTGCGCTCCGTGAGGAAGTGGCACACCGCGGACGCGATGGTGCACGTCACCATCAGCGGCAGGATGATTTCGTGACTGCCGCTCAGCTCGTACAGCATCATCATGCCGGTGAGCGGACCGCGCGTGAGCGCCGCCACCGCGCCGCCCATGCCCACGATGGCGTACGCGCCGCTGGGGCCCGTGGCGTGCGGGAAGAAGTAGTGCACCAGCGTGCCGAACGCGCCGCCCGCCATGGCGCCAATGAGCGCCGACGGGAAGAACGTGCCGCCAGAGCCGCCTGAACCAATGGTGAGCGCCGTGGCCACGAGCTTCAGCACGCACGCCGTCACCAGGAAGAAGAAGGGCAGCTGTCCGGCCGCCGCCAGGTTGATGTAGTCGTTCCCGCTGCCCCACACCGTGGGGCTCAGGAACACGAGCACGCCCGTGCACAGGCCGCCCAGCGCCGCGCGCACCGGCAGCGGCTTCCGGCCCAGCCACGGGGACAGCTTCCCGCCCATGCCGCCGTGGAAGAAGTGCTCCACGCCGTGCAGCAGCTTCACGAACGAGAACGAGATCAGCCCGCACCCGATGCCCAGCGCCGCGTAGGCAAACACCTCCGAGCCGCTGACCAGCTCGTAGTTCACCCGGTTGAGCAGGGGCGCTTCGTCCAGCACGCCGCGGCTCACCAGCGTGCCCGCCACGCTCGCCAGGATGATGGGGGAGAACACCCGCAGCTCGAACTCGCGCAGGATGATCTCCATCGCGAACACCGCGCCCGCGATGGGGGCGTTGAAGGACGCGGAGATGCCCGCGCCCGCGCCGCACGCCAGCAGGATGGACAGCTCCTTGCGGCTGAAGCCCAGCACGCGCCCCACGCTGGACGCGAACGCCGCGCCTCCGTAGACGATGGGGCCCTCGCGGCCCGCTGAACCGCCGCTGCCAATGGTGATGGCGGACGCGATGAGCTTGAGCAGGCCGCGGTCCGCCGGCACCACGTTGGCGCCGCTCTTCACCGCGCGCACCACCTCCGGAAGGCCGTGCCCGTGCGTCTCCGGCCGGTCGCGCAAAAGCCGCCCCACCGCCAGGCCGCCCACGGTGGGCGCGAGCAGCATCAGCCACCAGGGCAGGTGCGGTATCGCCGAGGCCAGGTTGTGCGCATGGCCGAACACGGCGTTCACGGCCGCCAGGCCCACGAGCGGGTAGTAGAGCGACAGCGCGCCCAGCGTCAGCAGCGCGAGCAGGCGCAGGCGGCGCTTCACTTCATCGCGAGGGCCTCCGGGATCGATGACCCGCGCCAGCAGGAGCGCGCCCAGCGCCAGCGGCACGCCCACCATCGCGTATTCCAGGTGCCAGCGCGCGGAGGCGAGCGACTCCATCAACGTGCGCAGCCGCTGCGGCTTCAACGTCGCCGCCAGCTCCGCGGCGCTGAACGTGATGCCGCTCATCACGCCAATGAGGTTGGAGAAGATGCCCGCGGCCAGTCCGCTGTAGAGCCCGACGACCGCGCCCGCGATGGGCAACACCGAGGGGGTCGGCAGGCGGATGCGGTTGGACGCGCCCAGCAGGAAATAGATGAGGCGTGAAAGGTTCTGTCGCGCCCAGAGCGTGAGCGCGGCCATCCGCTGCGTTTCGGCAGGCGGAGGCTCGTCGGAGGTGTTCATTTGGTGCACCTACTAAATGGAGGAGGCCGGTGCGTTTCAAGCATCTTGATGACGCCGACGCTCCGGTGCCGTCCGCCTGCACTCCACTCCACACATCATCCGAGCGGTGCCCGGCCCCCTGCCCCCGGAGCGTGCTACGACGCCCCCGGTTTCCACCCCATGAAGGAGGCATCGCACATGCTCAAGCAGGGAGACGTGGCGCCGGAGTTCACCGTGCAGGACGCGACGGGAAAGACGCACCGACTGTCGGACTACCGGGGCAAGAACGTGGTGCTCTGGTTCTACCCGAAGGCGGACACCCCGGGATGCACCGCGGAGGGCTGCTCCTTCCGCGACCACAAGGCCCAGTACGAGGCGAAGGGCACCGCCATCCTGGGCATCAGCTTCGACACGCCGGAGGAGAACCAGGCGTTCTCCCAGAAGTTCGGCTTCAACTTCCCGCTCCTGTGCGACGTGGATCGCAAGGTGGGGCTGGCCTACGGGGCCGCGGATGACGCCTCGGCCCCCAACGCGCGCCGGGTGGGCGTCGTCATCGGGCCGGACGGCCGCATCAAGGAGTGGCACGCCAAGGTGGACGCGCGCGCCTTCCCCCAGGAAGCGCTGTCGCGCCTCCAGTAGGCCTCCTGGCGCCCGCACTCAGGGCGCGAACGAGCGGGACGGCAGGCGCGAGCGGATGAACACCGCCACGCCCGCCAGCACGAACCACGGCAGCACGTGGCCCAGCATCAGGTGGCCCGCGCTGCCGTCCGGACAGTGCACGTGCAGCACGAGCAGGCTCACACCCGCGGAGGACAGGCCCGCCGCCAGCGCCCGCACGGGCTGGAAGGCGGAGCGGCACAAGAGGACGAGCGCCAGGGCCAGCGGCACCACCGACAGCGCCACCTCCGCGCCCATGCACCCCAGGGTGCCCGCGAGGAACGGCCGCACCTGGACGCCCGAGCGCCCGGTCAGCTGCGCCAGCGCCACGACGAGCGCGCCCACGGCCACGAGCGTGAAGGGCCAGGCGCGCTGCCTCGGCGCCAGGGCCACCAACGCTCCGCCGCCCACGCCCACGACGATGAGCAGCGCCACGAGCGCCACCGCCAGCGGCGAGGCGGAGTTGAGCATCATCCCGTGCCGGCCCACCCAGAGCAGCCCCATCACGCCCACGCCCAGATAGGTGGCGAGCAGCACCGCCACCTCCTGCCACCACGGCGTGGGCCGAGGGTGCGCCGCCAGCTCCGTCAGCGACTGGCGCCGCGACTGCTCGAGCTTCCCCTCGTCGATGGGCACGGCGGGAGGAGCGGAGGAGGGGGGCGCCAGCACCTGGAAGCCCTCCAGGAGGGCGCGGCAGTCCGCGCACCCGGCCGCGTGTGACGCCAGGTCCGGAGGCAACGGGCCGTCCAGTCGGTCCAGGACGCGTTCGCACTCGGGCGTCATCGTGAAGTCTCCTGCTGAAGGGGCGCGAGCAGCTCTCGCAGGCGCGCATAGCCCCGGTGGGCGCGGACCTTCACCGCGCTCTCGGTGAGGCCCAGGGCCTCGGCGATCTCGGCGAAGCCCATGCCCTCGAAGCGGTGCATGAGGATGGGCAGCCGCTGGCCTTCGGGAAGCTGCGCCAGGGCGTGCTGCACCGCGCGCTCCAGGCCCGCGTCGCGAGGCTCCGGCGTGTCCGCCACGGCGGTGAGGGGCAACTCCCCCTCGGGCGTGAGGTCCTCCGGCCTACGGTGGCGGCGCGCGTGGTCCCGCGCGGCGTTGGTGGCGATGGCGTACAGCCACGGCCGGACGCGGGCCCCGGGCTGATAGCGGCCCCGCGCGCGCACCAGGGACAGGAAGGTGAGCTGCGCCAGGTCCTCGGCGGTGGCGGGGCTGCCGGTGAGGCGCGCCAGGTAGCCCTGGACGGGGCGCGCATAGCGCTGGAAGAGCGCGTCGAACGCCTGCGCGTCTCCCTGGCAGAACCGCTCCATCAACACCTCGTCCGAGTCGCCGGAGGCTCCCGAAGATGCCGGCATGTCCCCGGTACGCATGGGCGCGGCACCAGGTTTCACGGGAGGGGACGAAGGGCTCACGGGCAGGCGCGGATTCTAGGGCCCGAAAGGCGCCGCACGGGAGAAAGTCACCCCGTCAGGACGACGCGGCCGGCCGCAGCCGCGCCAGCCACGCCTCGAAGGCGGGGTGTCCGTGCAGGTGCGCCAGGTCCTCGTCGGAGGCGGCATAGGCCGCGTCCTTGAAGCCCAGGCCTTCCGCCCGCTGGAGCAGCCGCACCGCGTCCGCCACGTTGCCCGCGCGCGCGAAGGCGCACGCCGCGTCGTACGCGATGCCCGGGTCCGGCACGTGGCGAAGCGCCGCCTCGCTCACCGCCGCGGCCTCCGAATAGGCGCCCCGGATGAACAGCGCCCGCTCCGCGCACCGGAACGCGGACGCCGGGTCCACGCCGGGCAGCCGCAGCGCCTCGTTCACCTGGCCCAGCCGGATGAGCGCGCCCGCGTACTCGTGCATCACGGTGCGGTCCTGCGACTCGCCCCACGCCTGCTTCCAGTAGCCCACCGCCCGGGCGTCATCCCCCACCAGGGAGAACGCCGCCGCCACCGCGTGCATCTCCACCGGCTGGCCCTGCACCTGGGAGAAGTGGTCCAGCGCGGGCCGCCCGTGGCCCTGCTTCAGCGCCACCCAGCCCAGCAGGTAATGGGTCCGGCTGGTGAGATTCGGGGACAGGCCTTCCGTCTCCAGCACCCGGTTGCCCTGCCGCCACGCGTCGTCCAGCCGGTCCTCGCGCAGCGCCTGCTGCGCCTCGCGCAGGGCCTGGGCGGTGGGGCCCTCCTCCTCCTTGGCCTCGTTGCGCGCGCGCATCACGTCCGACAGCACGCGGAACGCCTGGAAGCCGAACATGGCGAAGAGGACGCCCATGAACAGGGCCCCGCTCTTGATGCTGAGCAGCACCAGGCCCACGCACAGCCCCAGCGCCAGCACGTGCGACACGATGAAGCCCCGCCGCCCGAACATCCGCGTCGCCAGCGCCGTGCTGATGTGCCCGCCATCCAGGGGAGGCACCGGCAGCAGGTTCAGCACCGCCCACACCATGTTGGCGAAGAAGAAGTTGCTCAGGAAGAAGTCCGCCACCTCCGAGCGGCCCCGCACCTGCATCAGCACCAGCCAGCACAGGACGCCCAGCGTCAGCCCCGCCAGCGGGCCCGCGAAGCTGCTCACCACGTCCTTGTGCCAGGGCAGGGGCGAGTCCGTGTTGGGCCGGGTGACGCCGCCCATGAACACCAGGTCCACGCTCGGCTGGTACCCGAAGAAGCGGAAGGCCACCGCGTGCCCCAGCTCATGGACGAGCACGGACACGAAGACGATGAACATCCACGCCAGCACGTAGCTCACCACCGCGCCCATGTGCCCGGGCGACGAGGCGTCGGCCAGCTGGTCCCCCAGCCACCCGGCACCCGAGTGCCGGCCCGGCAGGGGCAGGGACTGGTAGGCGAACACCGCTGAGAACAGCAGGTGACTCGTGTGGACGTGGACGGGGACGCTCCCGAGTCGAAAACGGAACATGGGGAGGGACCTTAATCGTTGGCCCCCACTCGCGCAGGGCCGTTCTCATGCCCCGCGCGCTTCTGTTCCCCTCCGGGTTATAGGGTGTCTTCCGCCATGCTGAAGCTGGGTCCCTACACGCTCCCCAACCCCTACATCCTCGCGCCCATGGCCGGCGTGAGCGAGCGCCCCTTCCGCGTCATCGCCTTCCGGCTGGGCGCGGCCCTCTGCCCCACGGAGCTGGTCAGCGCCCAGGGCCTGATGCGCCAGAACCAGCGCACCCTCAAGTACCTGCGCTACGACCCTGCCGTGGAGAAGCCCTACTCGCTCCAGATTTTCGGAGGCGAGCCGGAGGCCATGGCCCAGGCCGCGCAGGTGGGCAAGGCCGCGGGCGCGCAGGTCATCGACATCAACATGGGCTGCCCGGTGAAGAAGGTGGTGCGCAACGGCGCCGGCAGCGGCCTCCTGTGCGACGTGCCCCGCGCCGCGGACATCGTCCGCGCCATCCGTGAAGCCACCGGCCTGCCCGTCACCTGTAAAATCCGCTCGGGCTGGGACGCGCGCACGCTCAACTACCTGAAGGTGGCGGAGGCGCTGCAGGAGGCCGGCTGCGCGGGGCTCGCCCTGCACCCACGCACCCGCGAGCAGGGCTACTCGGGGCAGGCGAACTGGGCCCACATCGCGGACCTGAAGCGCCACTTCCCGGAGCTGCCCATCATGGGCAACGGGGACGTGAAGACGGTGGCGGACGCCCACCGCATGCTGGACAGCACCGGCTGCGACTTCGTGATGATTGGCCGGGGCGCCCTGGGCAACCCGTGGCTCTTCCGTGAGCTGCGAGGCGGCCCGCCCGCCACGCCGGAGGAGCGCTGTGAGCTGGTGCTGGAGCACGCCCGGGCCCACGCGGAGTTCGTCGGGGAGCCCTTGAGCGCGGTGCGCTCCTTCCGCCGGCACCTGGCCTGGTACGCCCATGGCCTCAAGGGCGCGGCGCACTTCCGCTCGGAGGTGAACGGGCTGGACTCGCCGGAGGCGGTGGAGGACAGCGTGCGCCGCTTCTTCGCGGGCGCGGACACGGACCCCACCGCTCCTCTAGAGGAGCCGGAAGTGGACTACCGCGCGGCGCTGGGCTGAGCGCTGGCCACGCCCGCGACGGATGCCGGCGGCACCAGCACGCGCCCGGTGGCCACCGCGCGGAAGTAGTCGCAGGCCGGGGTGGGGCGGCGCTCCAGCGTGTCGAAGTCGACGTGGTAGAGGCCGAAGCGCGGGCCCCAACCCTCCAGCCACTCGAAGTTGTCCAGCAGGCTCCAATAAAGGTAGCCCTGCACGTCCACGCCCGCCTCGCGCGCGGCCAGCACCTGGCGCAGGTGCGCGTGCAGGTACTCCGGCCGCACCGTCCCCTTGCGGTCGTCGATGCCGTTCTCGGTGACCCACACCGGCTTGCCGTAGCGCTTCACCTCCTGGAGCAACTGGAGGAAGCCCTCGGGCCGCTGCTCCCACCCGATGTCGGTGAGCCCGCGTCCGTCCGGGTCGCGGTACTTGAAGTCGATGAAGGGCGGGCGCGGCATGAAGCGCAGGTGCGCGCGCGTGTAGTAATTGAGGCCCACGAACTCCACGGAGTCGCGCGCCCCCTCGATGCGCACGTCCGTGGACGCCACGCCCGGCATGAACACGCGCAGGTGGCCGGACGACAGCGCCTCGTGGAACGCGTGGTTGTAGGCCGGGGCCGCCAGCCGCACCAGCGAGCGGTCCAGGGGATGCCACCAGCGGTCCGGCGCGAACGCGAGCATGTTCTGGGAGATGCCCAGCTCCACCCGGCCCAGGTGCTGGCCCAGCTCTTCCCGAGCGATGACGTGCGCGCGCACCATGTTCCCGAGCGCGGCCATCGTCTTCGCTCCGTCCGCGATGCCCGGCGGCATCAGGCCCTGGAGGTAGCCGCCCAACAAGAGGACCATCGGTTCGTTGAAGGAGATGACGAGCGCGTCCAGCCCCTCCAACAGGGGCGCGCACCGGCGCACGTACTGGCGGAAGGCCTCCAGGCTCTCCGGAAGGTGCCACGGCGTGGACGCGTGGAACCACGTGGGGTGGGTGAAGTGATGGAGCGTCACCACCGGCCGCAGGCCCTGCGCGCGCATCTTCAGGAGCCGCTCGCGGTAGCCCTCCAGCGCCGCGCCATCGAACCGGCCGCGCTCGGGCTCGATGCGCGCCCACTCCAGCGACAGCCGGAACGCCGTGGCCCCCACCGCCTTCGCCAGGGCGTAGTCCTCCGCGTAGCGGCGCCAGTGGTCCACCGCGATGCCGCATCTCGCATGGGGCTCCTTCAACTTCCCCTGCCGCTCCCACTCGGCCCAGTCGTTCTCGATGCCGCCCTCCACCTGGTACGCGGACGTGGCGACGCCGAAGGTGAAGGACGCGGGGAAGGTCAGCGCGGTGGAGCTCATGCGGGCGGGCACCGTAGGCCGCCACCTCCACGACGGGAAGCAACGCGATGCGCGCGCACCGGATGCACGGCAGCGGACATCCAGACCTGTAGCGCGGACCCGCGAAATGCGTCCGGAGCCGGAAATTGGGCCCCGCACGCGACGCGTCGGACCCCTGAAATGACCGCCACGAACGGTTCGAAGCGCCCGGAGGCCAAAAATCGGCCTCGCCGCGCACTGCAATACATCACCATGCGTTGACACACTGGCATGTCGCCCGTACCATTCATTTCAAGCACTCACGTTCAGTTCGAAGTGGGTGCAGGGCTCGCGTCCTCGCGGGCCTCAACACTGAACGGAGGATTCCGATGGCCGCGAAGAAGAAGACCGCGAAGAAGGCCGCGACGAAGAAGACCGCGACGAAGAAGACCGCCCGCAAGGCCCCTGCCGCCAAGCGCGGTACGGCCAAGAAGGCCGCCGCGAAGAAGCCGGTCGCCAAGAAGGCCGCGAAGAAGAAGACCGCTTCCCGTCGGAAGGCTGCGACCCCCGCGGCCCCGGCCACCCCGGAAGCCTGAAGTAGCGGTGTCATTTCGGGCGTCCGTTGACGTCCGGTGAACGGCTCGGCGAAACCCGCCGGGCCGTTTTTCTTTTGCGGGCCAGGGGTTTACGTCTCCTCGTGTGTCCGCCCGGGAGGGGCCCATGTCGCTGCGTCCGGTGGAGTTCGGTGAGGTCGTGGCGGAGGCCGCGGCCCGGCTGGTGGGCGCGGTGGCCCAGAAGGCGTGGTGCCCGCTGCCCCGCCTGGCCTACCTGGAGCTGCGCGTCCCCGGCAGATCGGTGGTCCTCTGCCTCTGCGCCGAAGGCGAGCTGTCGCGCCTGTCCGTTGCGGAGGACCGCTTCCCCACGCCGGGCGAGCCCGCCCCCTTCCAGCGCTGGCTCCGTCAGGAACTCACCGGCTTCAAGCTTGTGGCCGCGCGCTATCTGGAGGAGAGCCGCGCCGTCATCCTGGAGTTCGAGCGCGAGGACGTGCGCCGCCGGCTGGTGATGGAGGTGGGCGCGCCCGGAGGCCTGCTGCTCCTCAGCGACAACCACCGGGTGCTGATGCTCTCCGGTGAGGGCTTCGGCCCGAGGCGCAACCTCTATCCCGGAGCGCAGTGGTCGCCACCGGAGCCCGTGTCCGCGGAGGCGCTGGCGAAGGGCCGCGCGCAGCCCTCGCGCCTGGAGCCGAAGGAAGAAGACGCGCTGCCCAGGCTGCAGGCCGCCGAGCGGGTGCTCGGACAGAAGGACCGCACCAGCCGAGCGGACGCCATCCGCCGCCGGCTCGCGCAGCCGTACCGCGCACGGCTGAAGCGCTCCTCGCGCACGCTGGAGAAGGTGCGCGCGGAGGCCCAGCGTGGCCCGGAAGCGGAGAAGCACCGCGAGGTGGGCGAGCTGCTCGCGCAGAACCTGCACCGGCTCAAGCGCGGCGCCTCGCAGGTGACGCTCACCTCCTATACGGAGGCGGGCGTGGAGGAGGTCCAGGTGAAGCTGGACCCGAAGCGCACCCCGAAGGAGGAGGCGGACTGGCACTTCCACCAGTACCGGCGGCTCCTGCGCGGCGTGGAGCAGGCCCGCCACCGCGAGGCGGAGCTCGCGCGCGAGGTGGCGCACGCGCAGACGGCGCTCACGCAGATTGAAGCCATGGATGACGCCGCGCTGCTCGCGCAGGTGGAAGTGCTCCAGGTGACCCAGGGGGAAGAGGGCCCGAAGGGAGGCCTCCCCTTCAAGGAGTACGTGGGCCACGGCGGCGCGCGCATCTGGGTGGGGCGCGGCGCGGAGGACAACGACCAGCTCACCTTCAAGGTGGCCCGTCCGTGGCACATCTGGCTGCACGCGCGGGGCCTGCCGGGCAGCCACGTGGTGGTGCCGCTGGAGAAGAACGCGGAGGTGGCGCAGGAGGTGCTCCTGGACGCGGCGCACCTCGCGCTGCACCACTCGGGCGCCAAGGGCGAACCCCGCGGCGAGGTCAGCTACATGCCGGTGAAGTTCGTCCGCAAGCTGAAGGGCGCTGCCCCCGGGCAGGTGACCTATGCCCGGGAGAAGACCTTCGTGGTGCGCATGGAGCCGGAGCGGCTGGAGCGGCTGCTCAAGTCGCGCCATGGCGACCCGGGCCCCTTGCCCTGAAGGACGATGCCTCTGGGACGAATTCAACCCGGGGTGTCACGCTCGGGGTGTGGGCCCGGTCGACAGGCGGACGGGCATCCAGCCCCTGGCCTTGAGGTTCGGGAAGTGCCGGGTACGATGCCCCCCGCGTGACGCCCGAAGCCTTCCGCCAGATGTCCCTGTTCCCGCGTGGCTCGTCCGCGGAACGCGCCGCCACTCCCGCGCAGCGCGTGCCGGAAGGACAGGCGCCCCTGCCGCCGCGCAACCGCGTCGCGGAGGAAGCGCCGCGCGTCCTCACCGCGTCGCGTGAGGAGCTCTGGTCTCGCGCGGAGTCGCTCGCGTGGCGGTTGAGCGCGAACCTGGGCATGCCGGTGCGCCTGGCCGTGACGGACAACCGCTCCACCATGGTGTCCTTCCGCCGCGGCTCGCAGGTGCTCCAGCTGCGGCTGCACCACATGTTCCTGGACGCGCCCGAAGTCATCGTGCGCGCGGTGGCGGACTACGCGGGCCGGGGGCACCGCGCCGCGGGCGCCCTCCTGGACGAATACATCCGGGGCCAGCAGCCGCTCATCCGCCAGCTGCGCCGGGAATCCGACGCGGAGCTCAATCCGCTGGGCCGCTGCTTCGACCTGCGCGCGCTCTACAACGGCGTCAACGAGGCCTACTTCCAGAACGCCATCCAGGCCCGCATCGGCTGGGGCCGCATGCCGCCGCGCCGCCGCCGCAAGTCCATCCGCCTGGGCGTCTACGACCACCAGACGCGCGAAATCCGGATCCACCCCGCGCTGGACAAGCCGGACGTGCCCGCCTTCTTCGTGGAGTTCATCGTCTTCCACGAGATGCTCCACCAGCTGTTCCCCAGCAGCAATCGCACCGGGCGCCGCGTGCACCACCCGCGCGCCTTCCGCGAGCGCGAGCGCACGTACCCGCACTACGCCGCCGCGCTGCGTTGGGAGCGCGAGAACCTGGGCACGCTGCTGCGCGGTTGAGCGCACGCCGAGCAGCCTGGACATTTACTGGTTTACCTGCTCGGTCACATTCGGTGATGTCTTGACCGAAACGCGGTGGAGCCGGATGTTCGGCCTCATATGCGACGAGCAAAGATTGTCTGCACCCTCGGCCCCGCCAGTCAGACCCCGGAGATGTTGGAAGCGCTGCTGGAGGCCGGCATGGACGTGGCCCGGCTCAACTTCTCCCACGGCAGCCACGAGCAGCATCAGGCGAACATCGACATGCTGCGCGCGGCCTCGCTGAAGGTGCGCAAGGCGGTGGGCATCCTGGGCGACCTGCAGGGTCCCAAGATTCGCACCGGCCGCTTCGTCACGGGCAGCACGGAGCTGAAGCACGGCGCCACCTTCCACATCACCACCGACGAGACGGTGAAGGGCACGGACGAAATCGTGTCCACCACGTACCCGCACCTGGCGGCGGACGTGAACCCGGGCGACCGCATCCTCCTGGACGACGGCCTCCTGGAGCTGCGCGTCGTGGAGACGGACAAGAAGCAGCTCATCAAGACGGAAGTGGTGCACGGCGGCATCCTGAAGAACAACAAGGGCATCAACCTGCCCGGCGTGGCGGTGCGCGCGGACGCGCTCACGCCCAAGGACCGCGAGGACCTCATCTTCGGCCTCAAGGCGGGCGTGGACTACATCGCGCTGTCCTTCGTGCGTCAGCCGTCCGACCTGGACTCCGCGCGCCAGGCCATGGCGGAGGTGGGCCGCACGGTGCCCATCATCTCCAAGCTGGAGAAGCCGGAGGCCATCGCGCGCCTGGACGCTATCCTCGACAAGACGGACGGCGTGATGGTGGCCCGCGGCGACCTGGGCGTGGAGATTCCCCCGGAAGAAGTCCCCGCCGTCCAGAAGGACATCATCCGGCGCTCCAACCTGCGCGGCCTGCCCGTCATCGTGGCCACGCAGATGCTCAACTCGATGATCGACAACCCGCGCCCCACGCGCGCGGAGGCCAGCGACGTGGCCAACGCCGTCTACGACGGCGCGGACGCGCTGATGCTCTCGGGTGAGACGGCGAGCGGCAAGTTCCCCGTGGACTCCGTGCAGATGATGGAGCGCATCATCCTGGCGGCCGAGTCCTCCTCGCGCGCGCAGCTGCAGCCGCGTGTGATTGAAGCCCCGCTGGGCCTGCCGCTGCACTTCCCGGACGTCATCGCGCGCGTGGCGTGCGAGGCGGCCAAGGCCAGCGGCGCTTCGCTCATCGCGGCCTTCACGCTGTCGGGCGTGACGGCGCGCCTGCTGGCGCACTACCGGCCCACGGTGCCGATTGTGGCGTTCAGCCCGAACCAGGAAGTGCGCCGCCGCCTGTCGCTGCTCTGGGGCGTGGTGCCGCGCGTGCTGGAGCCCATCCAGGAGACGGAGACCATGCTCCGCCGCGTGGAGGAGGAGCTGGTGTCGCGCGGCCTCGCGCGCAGGGGCGACCGCGTCGTGGTGGTGTTCGGCGCGCCGGTGGGCCAGCCGGGGAAGATCAACAGCCTCCGGCTGCACACCATCAGCGCCTGATGCAGGGCCCTACGCCGGGCTCTTCTTGAGAGCCCGGCGGGGAATCTCCGCCTCGACGAAGATGGTGAAGAGGTCCTTGTCGAGCTGTCCGGACCCCGCCTCCTTCTTGAGGATGTCCAGCGCGAGCGTGTGCGGCACGGCCTTCTTGTAGGGCCGGTCGCTCGCGGTGAGCGCGTCGTAGATGTCGCAGATGGACATCATCCGGGACTGCACCGGAATCTCCGGGACGGCGCGAGGGTAGCCCGTGCCATCCAGCTTCTCGTGATGCGCGTACGCAATCTCCGGCACGCGGCGCAGCGCGCGGGTCCACGGAATCTGCGACAGGAAGCGGTACGTGTGCTCGACGTGGCTCTCGATTTCGCGGCGCTCCTCCGGGGAGAGCGTGCCGCGGGTGATGGAGAGGGATTGGATTTCCTGGGGCAGGAGCAGCGGCTGCCCATGGTCATGCGCGTCGGTGAACGTGAGCTTGCCCAGCTCCAGCAGCCGCTCGAAGTTGCCCTGCGCGAGCACCGTGGGCTTGTTGCAGGTGAGCAGGAAGCCCATCACCTCATCCAGCTGGGCCAGCTCCTGGGCAAGCCGCGCGTCCTCCTCCTGATGGATGGAGGGCAGGGCCGCCAGGCCGCGGACCTCCACGGCGGCGAGCCGGCGGCGGGAGCTCTGCAGCTGCAGGTCCTTGCGAGCCAGCTGGAAGCGGGCGCTCAGCGCGTCCAGCTCATGCGGATACAGCTTCTCCGCCTTGACGAGCACGTTCTCGCGCACGCCCACCTTGCCGAAGTCGTGCAAGAGCGACGCGTACCGCAGCTCCTGCAGCTCCACGGCGGTGAAGCGCGTCTGGGCATAGGGGCCGGTGGTGCGGTGCTCCAGCGCCTGGGCCAGGGACACGGTGAGGTCCGCGACGCGGCCGGAGTGGCCCGCGGTGGTGGGGTCGCGCGCTTCGATGGCGACGACGGACGCGGAGACGAAGCCCTCGAAGAGGCGGTTGATCTCCTCGTGGAGGAGGGCGTTCTCGATGGCGCCAGCGGCCTGGGCGCCCAGGGCGAGCAGGAGTTCCTCGTCCTCCTCGTCGAACACCTGCCCGCCGCGCTTGTTGAGGGCCTGGATGACGCCCGTCACCTCTCCATTGGCGTCGCGCATGGGGACGCAGAGGATGGTGTGGGTGCGGTAGCCGCTGGAGACATCGAAGCTGCTGTTGAAGCGGGCGTCGGCGTAGGCGTCGGGGATGTTGATGACGGCGCCGGTGTGGGCGACCTGGCCGGCGATGCCGCTGCCCATGGGGAGGCGGATTTCGTTCTTGGAGCCCTGGGCCACCTTGCTCCAGAGCTCCTCGCGCTCGCGGTCCAGGATGAAGAGCGAGCAGCGGTCCGACTCCACGACCTTGGTGGCCTCATAGAGGATGAGGGGCAGCAGCAGGTCCAGGTCGCGCTCGGCGCTCATCGCCTTGGCGACATCCAGGATGGACGTCAGCTTCGCGAGCCGGCGGGACAGGTTGGGGGAGGCGGGCACGGACTGGGGAAGCACCGGGGCGGGCTCCGTGGGATGCGGCGGATGGCCGCGGGCGTGCCAGGTTTTAGCACGCGGGCTGTCTCGGCCGCCCGGCCCCCCCACCTGCCAGGTCCACCTCTGTCCGCCAGCCCTCTGTCCTGCCGGGCGGAGGTACCAGGGGCCTCCAGAAGCGGTTATGAAACGCCGCCATGACCCGCCCTGTCCGCATCTCTCCGTCGCTGCTCTCCTGTGATTTCAGCCGTCTGGGTGAAGAGGTCCGCGCCATCGAAGCCGCTGGCGCGGATTGGGTTCACGTGGATGTCATGGATGGCAGGTTTGTGCCCAATCTCACGTTGGGTCCGGTCATCGTGGAGGCCATCAAGCGGGTGGCGACGAAGCCGCTGGACGTGCACCTGATGATTGTCGAGCCGGAGAAGTACGTGGAGGCGTTCGTGAAGGCGGGCGCGGACGTACTGACGGTGCACCAGGAGGTGAGCCCCCACCTGCACCGCACGCTTCAGTCCATCCGTCAGGCGGGGGCGAAGCCGTCGGTGGTGTTGAACCCGGGCACGCCGCTGTCGGCGATTGAGGAGGTGCTCGGGGACGTGGACATGGTGCTCTTGATGAGCGTGAACCCGGGGTTCGGGGGGCAGTCGTTCATCGAGTCCACGGTGGACAAGGTCCGCCGGCTGCGCGCGATGTTGGACGCGCGGGGGCTGAAGGACGTGGACATCGAGGTGGACGGCGGCATCAACGCGCAGACGGCGAAGCGCGTGGTGGACGCGGGGGCGACGGTGCTGGTGGCGGGCAGCTACGTGTTCGGCGCGAAGGACCGCGCGCAGGCCATCCGTTCGCTGCGGCCGTCGTGAGTCAGGCGGCTTCGGGCGAAGCGGGAGGGCGCACGGCGGCGGCGGCCATGCGGGCGATGCGGGTCATGAAGGTGGGGTCGCACGGCTTCACTTCGTAGTCGTCGGCGCCCAACTCGAAGCACACGTGGCGGGTGAACTGATCCTCCACGCCGCTGAGCATGATGACCTTGCAGTCGCGGGTGACGGGGTCCTTCTTCAGCTGCGCGAGCAGGTCCCGTCCATCCTGGTGCTGGTTGATGTCCAGGATGATGACCGCGGGCCGGTGCTTGCGGGCCAGCTCCATCACATGTTCGGAGGTGGTGTCGGACACGCAGACGAGGCCGGAGCGCTTGGCCTCCCGGGCGAGTGCGGACACGACGAGGGGCTCATCATCCGAGATGAGGACAGTGGGAGCAGTCATGGTCCTCTGTGGGGGAACAGGGGCGGATCAACGTGCAACATCTTGGAACTACAGGAAGGCCCGGATGTTGTGAAGAGGGTGAACATTGTCCCGTCCTGAAGGGTAGGTAGGACAAC
>NZ_RAVY01000434.1:0-465 GCF_003611625.1 Corallococcus sp. CA054B | reverse complement strand
GGATTACACAGGTCACACCCGCAGCGGCGGCGGCATCAATACCGTCGCGGAACGGGAAGAACGCGTCAGAAGCCATTGACGAACCTTTCACTTCCAGACCTTCATCGGCAGCTTTAATACCGGCGATTTTTGCGGAGTACACGCGGCTCATCTGGCCCGCGCCAATGCCGATGGTCATATTGTTTTTGGCATAGACAATGGCGTTGTATTTCACGAATTTCGCCACCTTCCAGCAGAACAGCGCATCACGCAGCTCCTGTTCGCTCGGCTGGCGTTTGGTGACGACGCGCAGTTCTTCCGCACCGACCATGCCCAGGTCGCGATCCTGAACCAGGAGGCCGCCGTTCACGCGTTTGAAATCAAGGCCCGGAACACGCTCGCCCCACTGACCGCAGGTCAGAACGCGTACGTTCTGTTTGGCGGCGGTGATTTTCAGAGCTTCTTCGCTGGCGGACGGCGCAATAA
>NZ_RAVY01000433.1:0-468 GCF_003611625.1 Corallococcus sp. CA054B | reverse complement strand
CCTTGGCGGGGGCGGGCTTCGTCGGGGCGGCGATGGCGGCGGTGGCGGACAGCAGGGCGGCGACGAGGACGGTCTTCATGAGGATGAACTCGAATTCGTGACTGGCTGCCCACGCTGGAGTGCGCCGGGCGTCGTCATCGCGGCTCCAGATGGGGGCGGGGATTTGTTTATTCACTCACCGTCACGTGGAGCCGCTCGCGAGCACGCCGGTGGAAGGCCGCTGGAGTGGCAACGATTCCGCTCCCACGCGCAAACGACAACAGGGGCGCCCTCGTGAGGAGAGCGCCCCTGCCGGGACCGCATCCTGTTCCGTCCCTTGGAGGCGGACAGGGCGCGAGTGAAGAGAGGGATCAGCCCTCGGTCTTCGTCTCGGTGGTGGTCTTCTTCTCGGTCTTGGTCTTCGTGCCCTTCTTGCCGGCCTTGCCCTCGTGCTTGGTCTCGGTCTTGGACTCGGTCTTCATCTCACCC
>NZ_RAVY01000432.1:0-221 GCF_003611625.1 Corallococcus sp. CA054B | reverse complement strand
GGGGGCGTGTTCAAGCCGCGCACCAGTCCGTACGCGTTCCAGGGCATGGGGGAGCCGGGGCTGAAGCTGTTGGTGGACGCCGGACGGCGCCACGGACTGCCCATCATCAGCGAGGTGATGGAGACCGAGCAACTGCCCCTCATGGCGCAGCACTCGGACATCCTCCAGGTGGGCGCGCGGAACATGCAGAACTTCGGGCTGCTGCGCGCGCTGGGAAAGCT
>NZ_RAVY01000431.1:0-476 GCF_003611625.1 Corallococcus sp. CA054B | reverse complement strand
ACCCCGCCCCGTCGCGGGCGCGCTACCGCGACCCGTACCGTAAGTTTCTCGCGACGTCGAAACGCGAGGCGCGGAGCCGGGCGCGGAAGGCCCGTCGTCCCTGTCATGCCGGTTCGCCATGGGTCCAGTGTACCCCTCACTCCAGGATTCCATGTTTCTCGGCCCGGCCGTCTGCCCGGTTGCGTTTGAAATCGCGCGCTTCCGTCAAAACCCGTGATCCCGAAGCAACCTCCAAAGTCCTGCGCGGATAATGCGGGAGAAAAAAGACCCAGACGCGACAGGAGAGGCCTCATGTCCTTCGGTATTGGCTCCAAGCTTGATTCGGTGATGGCCCGCATCCGCGAGGCCACGGCGGAGCGCGCGGCGGCCGCCAGGTCCGTGAAGGAGCCCCTGCCGGACGCACCGGACGCCAAGCCGCTCAACCCCGCGGAAGGCCGCTACCTGGACTCCTTCGAAGAGGAGCGCGCCAAGAAGAT
>NZ_RAVY01000430.1:0-511 GCF_003611625.1 Corallococcus sp. CA054B | reverse complement strand
GTGGGGGACGTGCCCTGCGCGCTCTGGACGGTGGTGCCCGGTCGAGCGGGGCCCTGTGCCGGCTGCGCGGCCGGGGGCGTGCCCTGGGGGCCCTGACCGGGGGTGCCCGGTCGAGCACCCTGGCCGCCAAAGCCCTGGGTCGCGGGACCCTGAGTGCCCGCGCCCTGCGCGGTGGTGCCAGGTCCGCCGAAGCCCTGCGTCGCGGAGATGCCCTGCGCGGTGCCCGGGCCTCCGAAGCCCTGCGTCGCGGGACCCTGCTGCGCGGGGGTGGCGGGACGGCCCGCGGCCTGCGGCGGCGTGGCGAACGCACCGGGCGCGGCGGGGCGACCACCCTGGGCGGAGCCCTGCGGCGCGGCGGCGGACGTGCCGGCCGGACCCACGGGCATCAGCACGGGCACGGGCTGCGGCGGCGGTAGAGGACGCTCTCCCGGCGGGTAGAGCGTCGGCGGCGTGGCGTTGCCCGACGCGCCCCGGTTCGGAGCCTGCGCGGGAGGCGCGGTGCGCGCGGGCG
>NZ_RAVY01000429.1:0-515 GCF_003611625.1 Corallococcus sp. CA054B | reverse complement strand
CTCAACCCTCGGCGCCTACGAGCACCAGGACGTCCCCTTCGAGAAGCTCGTCGAGGAGCTGCGCCCCCAGCGCAGCCTCAGCCACACGCCTCTCTTCCAGGTCATGTTCTCCCTCCAGAACACGCCTGAACAGACGCTTGAGCTGCCGCGGCTCGCGCTGCGTCCCTTCGCGCTCGACAGCGAGGTTTCCAAGTTCGACCTATCGATCTCGCTCACCGAGCGAAGTGGAGCTCTCGAAGGCGTCCTGGACTACAGCTCGGACCTCTTCGACGCCGCGACGGTCCAGCGGATGGCCGCGCACTTTCACGCCCTGCTCGAAGCCATCGCCGTGAACCCCGAGCGGTCCGTCTCTTCGCTCTCCTTCCTCTCGGGCTCGGAGCGCCAGCAGCTCATCTCGACGTGGAACGACTCCCACCAGCCGTTTCCCTGGGACGGCTGCCTCCACGAGCGCTTCGAGGCCCAGGCGGCTCGCACGCCCGATGCCCTCGCCGTCCTCTCCGACGAAGCCTCCCTCT
>NZ_RAVY01000428.1:0-564 GCF_003611625.1 Corallococcus sp. CA054B | reverse complement strand
ACGTGGGTGGCCAGGGTCTGGCCTGGGGCTACCTGAACCGCCCCGACCTGACCGCGGAACGCTTCGTCCCCCATCCCTTCGCCGCTACGCCGGGCGAGCGCCTCTACCGCACGGGCGACCAGGCCCGCTGGAGGGAGGACGGCACACTCGACTTCCTGGGCCGCGTCGACTTCCAGGTGAAGGTGCGGGGCTTCCGCATCGAGCTGGGCGAAGTCGAAGCCGCCCTGCGTGCCTTCCCGAGCGTCAACGAGGCCGTCGTCGTGGCCCGGGGCTCGGACACGGACAAGCGCCTCATCGGCTACGTCACTGCTCGCGAAGGCCACGCGCTGGACGCGGACTCACTCAAGGCAGGCCTCAAGCAGCACCTGCCCGAGTACATGGTTCCCTCCGCGCTCGTAGTGCTGGACGCGCTGCCCCTCAACGCCAACGGCAAGGTGGACCGCAAGGCCCTACCCGAACCCGATGCGCACGCCGTCGAAGCCCGGGACTTCGTCGCGCCCCGCGACGCGCTCGAAATGCAGCTCGCCCGTATCTGGGAGGACGTCCTCGGCGTCCGCTCCGTCG
>NZ_RAVY01000427.1:0-569 GCF_003611625.1 Corallococcus sp. CA054B | reverse complement strand
ATGCGCGGCTTCAGCCTGTTCCTGCGGGCGTCCCGGGCGAGCTCTTCATCGGCGGTGCGGGCCTCGCGCGGGGTTACCTCCGCCGTCCCGACCTCACCGCGGAGCGCTTCATCCCCGACTCCTTCAGTGACTCGCCCGGTGCCCGCCTCTACCGCACGGGCGACCGCGTCCGCTGGCTGCCCGATGGAGAGCTCGAGTACCTCGGCCGCATCGACTTCCAGGTCAAGCTGCGCGGCTTCCGCATCGAGCTGGGTGAAATCGAGGCCGCGCTCCAGGCTCACCCCGACGTCAGCACCGCCGTCGTCCTCGTCCACGCCTTCTCGGAGAGCGACAAGCGCCTCGTCGCCTACGTCGTGGGTTCCGCCTCCATCGACACCGACGCCCTCCGCCTCTTCCTGCGCGAGCGCTTGCCGGACTTCATGGTGCCGGCCCTCTTCGTCCCGCTTGACGCCTTCCCGCTGACCCCCAACGGCAAGGTCGACCGGAAGGCGCTGCCGACGCCCACTTCCTCCCAGCTTTCCGACTCGCGCGCCTTCGAGGCTCCTCGGACGCCGACCGAAGAGCGGATC
>NZ_RAVY01000042.1:0-52384 GCF_003611625.1 Corallococcus sp. CA054B | reverse complement strand
AGATGTGTATCAGAGACAGCTCGGGCAGCACGCAGTACGCATCTTCATTGTGCGGACGCCGACCGATGTGGGTCTGCCCCGCGCACTCGAATCTCATCACCACTGCCTCCTGGCTGGGCTCCCGGACAGCAAACGGGAGGCCAACGGCCCGGTCGCTTCATGCCCGGGCTTCCCCCATGGGGTTCTCGCCTCTGGAGAACGCCCGGGTGCGCGTTCCCTCCGCGCCCCCGTACTCCCCTGTCCGAGGACCGACGTTGCGGTCGTCTCCACCCCGTCCCGCCGCGATTTTTCAACGGGCGTGACACCCCGAAGGCCAGGGAGGACTTCATGGAGGGACGCGGGACCGGCGTCCACGTGTGCGGCCAGGGTGGGACTCATGGGCGCCGGTAGGATACCGGGCATCGTGGCGAATGGGCATCGCTCGCGTCCCCCTAGCAACTCCTGCCGGCCCCGGCGGACAATGCATGAGCCGCCCGACCTGCGGGCCATCACCCGAGGAGAACCATGTCCTCCATCCGCCGCGTGGGTTCTGGCATCTCGACGTCCCGGGCCTGGTCCATCTCCAACGAATTGGAGGTCACCGCCCCGGTGAAGCAGGAGCCCATGACGCCGGTGGAGCCGGTGCGGCGGGGCTTCTCCGACGACAGCGACTTCCAGGCGGACGCCGACGGCGACCTGGCCGGCGCCCTGCTCGCGGACCTGGGGCTGACGTCGGACCCGGGCGCGGAGGCCGGGGGGCGCGCGTCGGGCCTGGAGGCCCCGGAGGCCCGGGCCGCGCTGCTGGAGAACCCCCACCTGCGCACCTTCGCGGGGGAGAGCACCTTCGAGGCCGCCGCCCCTGCGTACGCGCAGCGACTGGGCATGCCCCAGTCGTCCACGCCGCTCATTCAGGCGCGCCACTTCCAGCAGGCGGAGCGCCACGCGGAGGCCTCGCCGGAGGATCCGTCGCTGGACCCCTCCGACATCCTGTCCCCCGACGCGGCCGCGTGGGAGCTGCAGAACCTGGACACCATGCCGAGCACCGTCTCCGCGCAGGAGGCGGAGGACCTGCTCTTCCTCCTGGAGTCCGGGGACCTGTCCGGCCTGAGCGACGAGGAGCTGGCCGCGCTGAGCGACGACCTGGGCGTGGACGACGCGGCGCCGGATGCGGCGGACGACGCGGACGACCTGGAGACGTCCGGCGCACCGGAGGCGCCGGGCGGGTTCCTGGCCACGCTGGAGGACGGCGGGCAGGAGGCGCTGTCAGCGGATGCGCCGCCGAGCGCCCCGTCGTCGAATGACTTCCTCGCGGACGCGGACGACTTCACGATGGAGGCCGTCCAGGCCGAGGCCGCCTACGCCGCGGCCTACGCGGAGGCCCTCTCGACGGGCACGGCGCTCCCACCCACGCGGCGCGAGGCGCCTGTTTCCGAACCGGAGCCCAGTGTCGTGGTGGCCCCGGAGTCCGCTGACTCGACGGCGGACATCGAGGACGTGCAGGACGCCGACCTCGTGGAGGTCGACGCGGCCCATACGCCTCCGCCGCCTCCGCTCGAATCCTGAGCCTCACCGGAGCCCCCTGAAGAGGGCCCTGACGCTTCAGGGCTCAGGGGTGTCGGAGAGCGCGGCGTCGAGCTGCTTCTGCGCCTCCATGACGTCCTTCTCCAGCTCGCGGGTGTAGAGGTCGCGCTCGGGGCTCCTCCACTCGGCATCCGAGAACTGCTCGAGCGAGTACTCGCGCGTGGTGTGCACGGGCCCGCGCAGCGTGACCATCAGCTCGCGGTCCGGGTCGCCCCGCTCCTTGAGCAGGAAGCCCTCCACGTCGCGCAGGGTCAGCGGGAAGGTGGGCTTGTCGTCCCGGACGACCTTGCCGAAGACGTTGAGCTTCACCTCCTGCGCGCCCTCCTGCAGCTCCTCGTTGAAGGACAGCACCGCGAACGGCACGCCGCCTTCGTCATCCAGCCGGCCGGACACCACGTACCGACCCGCCTTGCGGACCTGGACGGACAGGTACAGGTCCAGCGACCCGCCCTCAAACACCTCGCGCACCCTGCCGGTGAACGTGGCCGGCGGCGCGGGCGTGTAGAGCACGTCGAAGAACGCCGAGTCCTCCAGCGACCCCGAGCGCACGCGAAGGGTCACGCGCAGCGTGCCGGAGAACATCGCGAAGCCCTGCTTCGACGGCTGGAAGCGCCCGGTGAGCATCCCGTCGCCCGCCACCGCGTCGCCGCCCTGGCCCGAGTCCACGAACGTCACCGGCACGCCCGGCACGCCGCCCGCGTCCGCCAGGTGGTCCGCCTCGTGCGCCTGCGCGGACACCACCTCGCATGGCCGCGGCGCGCGGCGTGAGTCCTCGCACGCCACGGTGAAGAGCACCGCTTCCTCACCGACGACGAACACCTTGTCCTGCTTGAGCCGCAGCTGCACGTCGGAGGTGCCGTCCTCCGCGGCCTTGGGGCTCAGCGGCCGGGTGCGCTCCGGCTCCGCCAGCTCCAGCTGATCCGGGTGCTCGCGGCTGGGCCGCGACTCGGGCGGGTAGCGCGTGGCCGCCACGTAGGATTCCAACGAACGCTTCGCGCGCTCCAGCCGCTTCTGCCACAGCTCGCGGCGGGCCTCGCGCTCGCGGGCCTCCGGGCTGAGCAGCGACGGTGCGGCGGACTCGGCCGCCATGTCCGCGCTGGAACGCTCCGCCGGTGCCCGCGCCACCTCGCGGGCACCGGGCACCGGGGCGGAGGCGGGCTCCGGTGCGCCCTCCGGCACTTCAGCCCCTTCGCTTCCCTGCCACCAGAAGAACGCCCCGCCCACGAGCACCAGGGGAACGAGGGCGAGCAACCACCGGCCGTGGCGCAGCCGGGAGGCGGAGGAGATGGGGCCGTCGTCGCGTGTCATGAGCGGGCTTCGCCGGAGGGGGCGGGGGAAGCCTTCATTCTAGTACGCGTACTGGACCATGTACTCGCGCACCTTGGAGACGATGCCGCCCCAGTTGCCGTTGGCGTAGTGGTTGTACGACTCACCATCGTCGCGGAGGTACACGGAGTGGAAGCTCCACTTCGCCCGGCCGTCGCTGCACGCGTTCTTGAGCAGGTTGAGCGTGCCGCCGCAGAACCAGTCGCCCGGGTTGCAGTAGGAGCCGCCGCTGCTGCCGGAGACTCCGCCCGTGGAGTGGTAGGCCACCGCCTCGTCGTCCTGGCCCGGGAGGATGCCGGAGTACAGCGTCCCCTTGGAGCCGGCGAACATGAGGAACTCCACGTTGGCCGTGGCGTTGTGGTTGTACATGGAGCGCGCCGTGGTGGTGACCAGGTCGCTCACCAGGGGCTCGCTCATCGCCCAGTCGCCGTGGTCCGCCAGCTCGCTGCCGCCGCCCGCGCCGGACGCCACGGCCACCCACTTGATGTTCCAGCCCTTCTGCGTGGAGGTGCCCACATTGCCGCAGACGCCGCTGGCGTTGGGCGTGGCGTTCTTCACCGCCCGCGTGCTGGTGCCGTACAGCGACAGGGCATAGCCGATCTGCAGGTCACCGGCGCTGTGCACGGCGATGTAACAGGAGTTGCTGCCCGTGCAGAAGCAGTCCAGCGCGTCGCGGATGCGGTAGTTCTCCGCGCCCACGCGCTGCGTGCCGTTCCAGTTGACGGCCTTCTTGTTCACGCCCGCCGCGGTGGTGGACGGCCCCCAGTAGCTGAAGTCGTTGTAGTTGCCCGGCTGCGTCTTGCCGCCGTTGCGGCCGTGGATCCACAGCGTGTAGTTCGTCGCGGCGGCTTCGGTACCCACCAACAGCGTCGCGGCGGTCACGGCCGCGCCAATCAGCATCTTCATCGAGGTGTGTCTCCTGGCCTCTCGGGGGGATGAGAGGGCTTCCGCACGGCCCCAGGCCGGGCGAGGGGACAACCACTCTAGGGGTTGTTTCAGATGAAGGCGATAAGCCGAAAGTCCAGCTGTCAGTGAAAAGCCTGACGCATTGCGCCGGCTCCCGGTGTCACTCCAGCGCGTCCAATCCACCGTCCCGTACGAAGCGTTCCAGCCGCTCCAGTGCTTCCGGCAGGTTGGCGCGGCCCAACCCCAACCGGAAGTGATTGCCCGGAAAGCCATACACGTTGCCTGGCAACAGCAACACGCCCTCACGGGTAATCAATGACTCGGTGAAACGAGCCACCGGGATGTTTCGCAGCAGACGGGGGAAGGCCACGCTGCCGGCGCGCGGGCGCACCCAGCGGAAGGTGTCCGCGTGGCGCGCGAAGAAGTCATCCAGCCGCGCGAGGTTCGCGGTGAGCAGGCCGCGGCTGCGCTCCAGCACGCGCTCGCGGGCGCGCAGCGCGATGAGGGACAAGAGCTCGCTGGGGGCGCTGTTGCAGAGCGAGGTGTAGTCCTTGAAGGCGCGGCAGCGCGCGAGCAGCTCCGCGTCCCGGGTGGCGAGCCAGCCCACGCGCAGGCCCGCGAGGCCGAACGCCTTGGACATCACGCCCAGGCTCACGCCCTTCGTGAAGCATGACGCCGCGGGCGGCAGCGTGTCGTTCGCGTCGTACTCCAGCAGGCGGTACACCTCGTCGGAGAAGAGGTGGATGCCGCGCGCTTCGCACAGCGCGCACAGCTTCTGGAACGTCGCGCGGTCCGGCAGCGAGCCCGTGGGGTTGTGCGGGAAGTTCACCACGACCATGCGCGTGTCCGGGCGCAGCGCCGCCGTGAGCGCGTCCAGGTCCAGGGCCCAGCCGTCCTCCTCGCGCAGGGGCAGCAGCGTCACGTCCGCGCCCACGGAGCGCGCGACCTCGTAGAGCGACTGATAGCCCGGCCAGGTGACGACGGCGTGCGTGCCGGGCCCCAGCTGGACGTTCATCGCGACGAACAGCGCCTCCTGCGCGCCCGCGAAGGTGAGGACGTCCTCGGAGATGAGGCCCGGATACATCCCTGCGATGGCCTCGCGCAGCGCGGGCAGGCCGGGTGTCTCCGTGTAGCCGAGCGTCAGCCCGTCCCAGCGCTGACGGTCCTCCGGCGACGCGAGCGCCAGCAGGTCCGCCATGCGCCAGCCCTGGATGTCGGAGGAGCACAGGAGGTAGGGCGCGGCGAACTCCCAGCGCGCGAAGTACCGTTCCAGTTCGAAGTCGGGGATGCGCATCACGTCCTCCATGCCCGCCTGCCCACCGGAGGGCGGAGCGGGCCAACAACCCTTGCCGGACAGGCGAGCGGACGGGCGCGCAGCCGGGAGCAACCGGTAGCGCATGCATAGCTTGAGTCACGTCCCGTTGAAGCGCTTTCCACTTCCCATAGGGAGCCCGTATGGCCTCGACGAAAATCCCGCTCACGCTGCTGGACCCGGATGGCGGGTGGGTGAATGCCCCCGTCCACGTCTCGGAGCTCGATGGACTGCCCGTCCTCCTCCACTTCTGGACCATGGACTGTGAGGACTGCGCGAAGCAGTTCGAGGCCGTGAACCAGTGGGTGGTGGACTACGGGCCCAAGGGCCTGAAGGTCATTGGCGTGGACGTCACCCACAACGAGACGGAGCTCCGGGACACCAACAAGGTGGAGGGCTTCGCGCGCGAGCACGGCCTGCGCCATCCCATCGCCATGGACGACGGCTCCATGGCCAAGGCCTACGGCGTGGACAAGCACCCCGCCTTCCTCCTCTTCGGCACGGATGGGCGGCTGAAGAACCGCATTGGCGGGAAGGACGCCGTGCGCCGCGTGCGCGCGCTGCTCAAGGACCTGCCCGGCCAGGAGCCGCCCGCGCTCCACGGCGAGGTGTCCCGCGAACAGGAAGACCAGGTCGCGGCCTCCAATCCCTGAGCGTCCCGCTTCCCCACCCTTCCCTCCCCTGGAGAGTCGCACCATGGCTGACCGACGACACACCGAGCGAAAGGGCTTCTCCCTGGGCGCGCTGGCCGCCGGGGTGGGGGCCGTCGTGGGGTTGAAGCGCGTGCTGCGTCCGCGCTACAGCTTCCAGGGCAAGACGGTCGTCATCACCGGAGGCTCCCGGGGGCTGGGGCTGGTGATGGCGCGCATGCTCCTGAAGGAGGGCGCGCGCGTGGCCATCTGCGGACGCGACGTCGAGTCGCTCAAGCGCGCCCACGCGGACCTGGAGCGCATTGGCGGCGAGGTGCTCACCCTGCGCTGCGACGTGCGCGACCAGGTGCAGGTGGACGCCATGGTGGGCGCCGTCCACGAGCACTGGGGCGCGGTGGACGTGCTCATCAACAACGCGGGCGTCATCATGGTGGGCCCGCTGGAGTCCATGACGCTGGAGGACTTCGAGGAGGCGGTGGACGTCCACCTGTGGGGGCCGCTGTACACGACGCTCGCGGTGGTGCCGGACATGAAGGCGAAGGGCGAGGGCCGCATCGTCAACGTGTCCTCCATGGGCGGCAAGGTGAGCATCCCGCACCTGGTGCCGTACTCCGCGAGCAAGTTCGCGCTGGTGGGCCTGTCGGACGGGCTGCGCACGGAGCTGGCCCAGGACGGCATCCGCGTGACGACGGCGTGCCCGTCCCTCATCCGCACGGGCAGCCCGCGCAACGCGACCTTCAAGGGCGACCACGAGAAGGAGTACGCGTGGTTCCACGTGAGCAACTCGATGATGGTCGTGTCCATGAGCGCCGAGCGCGTGGCGCGAAAAGTCATCGAGGCGTGCCGCCGGGGTGACGCGGAGGCGCTGGTGGGCATGCCCGCGAAGCTGGGCGCGGTGGGCCGGGCCCTGGCGCCCAACCTCACCGCGCGCGTGCTGGACGCCGTCAACCGGATGCTGCCCCAGGACAGCACCCCGGAGCGCTACAAGGGCAGCGAGAGCGAGACGCCCCTCACCCGCTCCTGGCTCACGGAGATGAGCCGCCGCGCGGCGGAGCGCAACAACGAGAACGAGGTGTCCCTGCACTGACCGCGAAGGCCGCTCAGGCCTTGCCGTCCATCTCCGCCATCTCCATGCGCCAGTGGCCGCGGTGCTCGTAGGCCTGCGCCAGCTGGTCGTTGAGCGCTGTGAGCATCTTCACGTTCCCGTCCTGCTCGTAGCCCTTGAGGGACTCCGCGCAGGCGGGCACGCGTGAGAGGAACGTCTTCAGCGCGTCCAGGCTCAATTCCTTCACATACATCCCGTACCCCAGCCGCTCCAGATAGAGGGCATTGAGCACCTGCTCGAACTGGCCTCCCACGGGGATGCTGAGCAGCGGCTTGTGCAGGTACACCGCTTCACTCATCAGCGTGTAGCCGCCGCCCGCCACCACCGCGCGCGCGGTGCGCAGGTCGTCGATGAAGCCCGCCTCGCTGAAGGGCCGGTACGTGAGGTTGCCGTCCACCACGTCCTCCTTCAGGTCGCGGCGCAGGCCATACACGCGGCACGGCACGCCGGACTGCTTGAGGATTTCGGGCAGCTGCGTGTTCGTCGTCGCCGTCTGGTACACGAGCAGGTGCTCACCGGCCTCCGGCTTCGCCGCCAGGATTTCGGGCCGGAGGATGGACGGCGCCAGCGTGGTGCGGCGCTTGCGCACGGGCGGGTAGAAGAACGTCGTGGTGAGGTAGTGGAAGGCCCCGGGCAGCTTCGCCTTCACGATGGCGCGCGAGGCCTCGAAGCTCTCTTCGTGGCCCGCGAGCAGCGCCGGGTCGTGCGTGCAGCGGTTGATGATCTGCATGTTGTCCACGCTGATGACGGGCAACATGTGGCGCTTCGCGAACAGGTAGCTGAACGTCTCGAAGTCGCTCACCACCACGTCCGGCTTGAAGCCCTCCACCAGGTCGAAGTACTGGCGCACGTTCTGCGGCCAGCCCGCGACGGCGCCCTGCAGGTTCTGCAGCACCGTCTGCCACTTCTTCACCGAGTTGCCTTCGTAGGCGATGGTGAGCCCCCAGATGCCGTGCACGTTCTGGAAGCGCTGGGCCAGGTAGTGCTGCGCCCGACCGGACACCACGATGTGGACCTCGTGTTCCTTCGTCAGCGCCTCCAGCAGCACGCGCGAGCGCGTGGCGTGGCCCATCCCTTCGCCGACGACCCCATACAGGATTCGCATGGTCCGGAAGCATACGCCCGGGACACCCTCCCCTGTCCCTTCCGGCCCGGGACGGTGCTACGCCTCCCGGCCATGACCTCCCAGCCCTCGCCCCGGGGTGCCTCCGTCCTCCGCGCCGCGGTGTTCGGGGGCATTGCCGGCCTCATGCTGGGCGGCGTGGGGCTGCTCGGGCTGGGCGTGCGGGCCCTCTTCGCCCCCGAGGACTGCGCGAAGCTGTCCCCCCAGGAGTGCCAGCTCCTCCAGGAGACGGACCGCGACCTGGGCCGCGTGCAGACGCTCTCCGGCGGGGCGCTCGTCGCCCTGAGCGCCGCCCTCTTCGCCCTCACCCGCCCGCGTCCCCCCGAGGACGGCCATGACCCCAGCGTTTGAGAGCCCGAGATTTCGCCGCGCCGCGCAAGCAGCCAGGCACTTTGTGCCTGTAGCTCATTTTCGCGCGCGGGGTAGGTCAACTAATTACTACTGGCCCGGCCATTAGGTTTGAGGGTAGGAGACGGCCCATGCAGCTCGAATCGTTGAAGATGTTCTGTGACGTGGTCGAGACGGGCTCTTTCTCGCGCGCGGCGCAGCTCAATCACGTGACCCAGTCCGCGGTGAGCCAGCAGATTCGCGCGCTGGAGAACCGCTACGAGCAGAAGCTGCTCTCTCGCAGCGCGCGGCAGGTGACGCCCACGCCGGCAGGCGAGCGCCTGTTCCGGGGCTGCAAGGAGATATTGGCGCGCTTCGCGGAGGTGGAGCAGGAGATCCGCGAGCAGGCCACGGAGGTCCAGGGCGCGACCACCGTGTCCACCATCTACTCGGTGGGTCTGCACGAGCTGAACGTGGTGCAGAAGCAGCTCTTGAAGACGCACCCCAAGGTCAACATGCGCCTGAACTACCGGCGCAATGATCAGGTCTACGACGACGTGATCCTGGGCGCGGCGGAGATTGGCATCGTGGCCTATCCGCAGCCGCGCGCGGGCGTGGACATCCTGCCGTTCCGCGACGACAGGCTGGCGGTGGTCTGCGCGCCCAACCACTCGTTCGCCAGCAAGGCGAAGGTGAGCCTCACCGCGCTGTCGGGCGTGCCCTTCATCGCCTTCGACCGGGAAGCCCCCACGCGCAAGGCGCTGGATCGCCTGTTCCGCGAGAAGAACATCGACATCAATCCGGTGATGGAGATGGACAACGTGGAGACCATCAAGCGCGCGGTGGAGATGGGCCTGGGCGTGGCCATCCTCCCGATGGCCACGGCCCACGCCGAAATCAAGAACAGCACGCTGGTGGCGAAGCCCTTCGCGGAGGGGCCGGTGTCGCGCCCCATTGGCCTGCTCATCCGCAAGGGCAAGTACCTGGACCGCGCGTCCGCCGCGGTGCTGGAGGCCTTCAAGCAGGCCGCCCTGATTCCCCAGGACGACTGAAGACCCCAGCGGCGCTTCAGTAGAGCTTGCGCAGCCGGGCCGCGAAGAAGCCGTCGTAGCCCTCCGGCCCGGGCAGCGTGCGCAGCCAGGCCTGCGCGAGCGGCAGCTTGAGGCCGGGCAGCACGGGCGGCTCGGCCGTCCACTCCGGGTGGCTGCGCAGGAACATGTCCACCTGGTCCTGCCCCTCCTGCGGCTCCGGCGTGCAGACGGCATAGACGAGCAGGCCGCCCGCCGGCACCGCCTCCTGGCAGTTCTCCAGGATGCGCCGCTGGAGCGTCGCCAGCCGGGCCACGTCCTCCTCCTTGCGGCGGTATCGCAGCTCCGGGTGCCGGCGCAGCGTGCCCAGTCCGGAGCACGGCGCGTCCACCACCAGCGCGTGGAACTCGCCCCAGCTTTCGGGGAACGGCTCGGACGCGTCGTGCGCATAGGCCTTCAGGCGGCCGGACAGCCCCAGGCGGTGGGCCTCGGCTTCAATCTTCCGCAGCTTGTTGGCGTGCAGGTCCACCGCGACGACGTCGTGCGTCTCCGCTTGATGGCAGGCCTTGCCGCCCGGCGCCGCGCAGGCGTCCAGCACACGCGCTGACTCCGGGATGGCGCCGTAGACGCCCACCAGCTGCGCGGCCTCGTCCTGCACCTGCCACAGCCCTTCCGAGTAGCCGTACACGTCCTCCACGCGGCCCACGGGCGGCAGGATGATGCCCACGGGCGAGGACTCCGTGGCGCGCGCCTCCACGCCCACGTCCTTGAGCTGCGCGAGCAGCGCGTCGCGCGTCACCTTGGCGCTGTTGGCGCGGATGACGACGGCGGGCGGCAGGTTGTTGGCGACGAGCATCGCCTCCGCGCGCTCGCGGCCGAACTGGCGGATCCACCGCTCCACCAGCCAGCGCGGGTGGCTCTCGCGCACGGACAGGTACTCCACCGGGTCCTTCTGGGAAGGCAGCGGCGGAGAGGGCAGCTCGGACAGCTTGCGCAGGATGGCGTTGACGAAGCCCGCCGCGCGCGCGAGCCCCACGTCCTTGAGGGCCTGGACCGTCTCCGCCACGGCGGCGCGCGCGGGCACGCGGGTGTGGAAGAGCTGGTAGGCGCCCACGCGCAGGGCGGCCAGGACCTTGTCCTCCAGCGCGTCCAGCTTGCGGTCCGCGAAGCGGGTGATGGCGTAGTCCAGCGCGAGCTGCCGGCGGGTGGCGCCGTAGGTCAGCTCGGTGACGAGCGCCGCGTCGCGAGGGTCCTTCGGCGGCGTCTCCGACAGGACCGTGTCCAGTACCACGTTGAGGTAGGCATCCGTGGCGCGCACGCGCGCGAGGATGTTGATGGCGAGGATACGGGCGTTCATCCTTCTTCCAGCCGGGTCATCAGGTCCACCAGTTGCTCGTCCGACATCCGCGTCGCGGGCAGATGGGACAAAGTGAGGCTCTGGAGGCTGTCCTCCAGCAGCTCGCGGTGGCCGCTCTCCGCCGGTTCACCACGCTGGACCTGCTGATACTTCGCGCGGGCCCAGGTGGCCAGCTCCGCTTCACTGAGCCGTCCGGCCAGCCGGTCCGCGATCTTCTGGCGCACGAGCGCCCGGGTGAGCAGGTCCGACGCGGGCGTGGAGCCGCCCTTCGCCGCGCGGCCCAGCGTCTTGCCCGGCTTGCCGTCCGTCTTCACGACGGTGGGCACGGACTTGCGGCCCAGCGTCTTCAGCGGGCCCCCGGCCTCCGCCGTGCGCCGCAGCGAGCGCGCGGGCGCGGTCACCAGCGGCGTGGGCTCCGGCGCGTCGTCCTTCTTGAGCGGGTGCACGCGGCCCACCAGCTTGGGCTTCGGACGGGAATCGTCGTCCTCGGATCCGGCGCCCTTCTTGCGGCGGCCCAGCGACTTCACCGGCCCGGGGATGGCGGGGTGGAAGATGCCGCTCGCGAAGGTCTCCAGCGCCTGGATGTACGGGTCGAAGCCGTGCAGCCCCAGCACCTGCATGGCGCACGCCTCCGCCACCACGGACTCGCGGGCGGGCGGCTTGAGCAGCACCTCGATGGCGGGCAGCCCCACCGCCTCCAGCGCCTCCTTCAGCGCGTAGGACGTGAAGTACCCCGCGGGGTTGATGAGGATGCCCTCCACGTTCTTGCGCTCGGCGTGGAGCGTGTCGATGAGGACGCCCTCGTGGTTGGACTGGACGATGGTCAGCGTCAGTCCCAGCTCCTTCGCCTTCGCGCGCAGGGCCGCGTCGAGGTCCGTCAAACGGCCCCCCGCGATGTCCTCGCGCTCCCCGAGGAGGTTGAGGTTCGGCCCGTGCAACACCAGCAGCTTCATGCCCATCCGTGAGACTCCATCACGCAAGGATTCCACATGGCGCTCGATGGCGCGCTAAGACGTGAACGGCTGACTGCCCGGCTGCAATCTGTTTCCGGAGAGGAAGTCCGCCGCGCGCATCACCCGCTTGCCCTCTGGCTGGACCTCCAGGAAGACGACCGAGCCCTCGCCGCAAGCGACCTCGATGCCCTCCGGCCCCGCGGACAGCACCGTGCCGGGCGCGCCCTTCCCTTCCGCGGGCCGCATCCGGTGCACCTTGAAGACCTTGCCACCCAGCAGCGTGTACGCACCGGGCCACGGCGTGAAGGCGCGCAGGCGGCGGTCCAGCTCCACCGCCGGCTTCGAGAAATCCAGCTTGCCGTTCTCCTTGTCGATGATGGGCGCCAGCACCATGCCCTCGGAGGGCTGGGGCTGGGGCGTCAGCTCACCGTTCAGGTAGCGCGGCAGGGACTCGCGCAGGATGTCGCCGCCCAGCGCGGACAGCTTCGCGTGCAGCGTGGCGCTCGTCTCGTCCGGGGCGATGGGCAGCCGCTTCATCGCCAGCACGGGGCCGGTGTCCAGGCCTTCATCCATCACCATCAGGGACACGCCCGTCTCGCTGTCGCCGTGTTCGATGGCCCACTGGATGGGCGCGGCGCCCCGGAAGCGCGGCAGCAGCGACGCGTGCACGTTCACGCAGCCCTTCACCGGAAGCGCCAGCAGGTCCTTGGGGAGGATCTTCCCGTAGGCCGTCACCACGCAGACGTCGGGGGCGTACTGGCGCAGTTCCTCTGAGAACGGCGGCGTGCGCAGCTTCTGCGGCTGGAGCACGGGGATGCCCTTCTCCAGCGCGCGCTCCTTCACGGGCGGCGCGGTGACGGCGTTGCCCCGGCCCTTGGGCTTGTCCGGCTGGGTGACGACGGCCACGACGTCGCCCACGTCGAAGCAGGCCTCCAGCGAGGCCACGGCGAACTCGGGCGTACCCATGAAGACGATGCGGGGTCGGCTGCTCATGTGAGGGAAGTCTCGTGTGGGAAAGGGAATGGGGTCAGGCCACGGACTTGAAGGCGGCGGGCGGCGCGGACGTGTCCACCGCCTGGCGCTTGCGCGCGCGCAGCGCTTCCAGCGTGGACAGGGCCTCGCGCGCTTCCGGGGTGGTGGCCACATCCTTGAGCGCGTCCAGGGCCTTCTCCAGCGCCAGCGCTTCGTCCGCCTCGCGCTGGCGGATGCGGTCCACCGCTTCGCTGAAGCGCGCGAAGAAGGCGCGCAGCTCGTCCTTGCGCCGCAGGGGACGCAGGCGCGGATAGCGGCCCGCCGCGAGCGCCGCGACATAGAGGCTCATCACGTGGACGGGGCCCGCCACACGGTGCGTGAAGAGCAGCCCGAACAACCCGAGCGCGATGCCCAGGCCCACGGTGGCCACGCCGGTGAGCCACCAGAGCGTCTCCTCGCCGGACAGGCCCCCTTCGGCGGACATCCGCTGCACCTGATGGGCGAGCACGCCGAACAGCAACATGCTCCCGGCGCCGATGCCGGTGAGCAGAAGGATGTATTTGAGCTGGAATTCTCGGTCGAGCAGGTACGTCCGGCGGATGATGGTCGGACGCGACGCGTTACGACTGTCTTCGGCATGGGGCATGTCGTTGACCAGCGTACCCCAGGAGGTGGGGGAGGTTTGCGTCCTTCGTGTGGACAGGTCTACACCCGACGAAAGCGCAGACGTTCGGACGTAAAGGAGCCCCATGTCCCGCTCATTCGTCGCCCTGTCCCTGGCCGTTTCCTGCCTTGCCCTGGGAGGTTGCAAGAAGGAGGACCCCAAGACGCCGGAGTACTGGCAGTCCAGTCTGGAGGGGGCGAAGCGCCCAGACGACAAGGTGCGAGTGATTGAGTCGCTGCGCACGTCGGGCAACGTGAACGAACAGTTCCTGCCCTTCCTGCACGCGCGGCTGTCCTCGGAGCGCCGGCCGGAGGTGAAGGCGGCGGTGGCCCGGACGCTGGGGGACTTGCACCACCCGACGTCGCTGGAGCCGCTGACGGCGGCGCTGGATCCCGGGGCGGCGGACGTGCCGGCGCAGCAGGTGAACAAGGCGGTGGTCGGCGCGCTGGGGCGGATCGGGGATGCGCGCGCGGTGCCGTCGCTGGTGCCCTTGCTGCGCAGCAAGGACAACTACACGCGCATCGAGGCCATCCAGGTGCTGGGCGCGCTGAAGGCGAAGCCGGCGGTGGAGCCGCTCATCCAGCTGGCGACGGACGAGGCCGCGGAGCCGTTCCTCAACAAGAAGGCCATCGAGGCGCTGGGGCAGATTGGGGATCCGCGCGCGGTGCCGGCGCTGATGCGCACGCTGACGAAGGAGCGCCGGGGTGTGTCCTTCTACGTGGAGAGCAGCTTCGCGCTGTTCCAGCTGGGCGCGCCCGCGGCGGACGCGCTGTTGCCGGTGCTGGAGGGCAAGGACGCGGAGCTGCTCACCTGGGCGAAGGCGCAGGGGGTGAATCCCGCCAGCTATCCGATGAAGGCCGCGCAGGTGCTGGGCGACCTCCGGGAGAAGCGCGCGGTGCCCACGCTGTTGAAGCAGCTGTCGTTCACGCATTCGGATCCGCAGATCCAGGCGCTGGTGCGGATGCAGGCGGCGGATGCGCTCGGGAGGATGCGTGCGCAGGAGGCGGTGAAGCCGCTGGCGGGGCTGGTAGGCGAGCCGGACCCGACGGTGCGCGACGCGTACGTGCGGGCGCTGGCGCTGCTGGGCAGCCGGGACGCGCTCCCCGCGCTGGAGAAGGCGGCGGGCACTGGCGACTGGTATTCGCGGGAGATCGCCGTGAAGGGCATCGCGCTCCTGGGGGATGCGCGGGAGCAGCCGGTGCTCGCGAAGCTGGCGGCGGCGGAGCCCGCGCGCACGGCGGCGGACTGCCAGGAGACGGGCGAGGACGGGTGCCAGGACGCCGCGGCGCTGGGCAAGAAGCGCGCGGATCAGCTCCAGGGATATGGGGCGGTGCTGGAGGCGGCGCAGGCGTGCAGTGGCAACGCGGGCTGCTGGTCGCAGCGGCTGCCCAAGGCGGACGCGGTGCTGTTGCAGCGCGCGGCGCTGGAGTTGGGGCGTTCCGGGGCGGCGGACCAGGGCCCCACGCTGGCGTCCCGGCTCACCGAGCGCGACACCGAGGCGCGCGCCACGGTCATCCAGGCGGTGGACTGGCTGGCGGACGCGCCCGGCGCGGCGAAGAAGCTGCGCGAGGCGTCCCTGCCCGCACTGAAGAAGCAACTGGAGGACGAGAAGGGCAACTCCAACTTCGTGCGCGTGAACGAGGACCTGCGCCGGCTGATGGTCAAGCTGGAGCGGGCGTAGCGCACATCCAGGAAGTGCGCGGAGGGCACGCGCATGTGCCCCCGCGCGGGCAGCCTCCGCGTATGCCACGTGTCACGCGGGGACGGGAGTAGCGCCGTCCTCCGAGGCGCGCAGCGCGGCAGCAGATGCTCCACCGCGTGGCGAAGCACGCAGCTGGCAGCCACCGCGCATGCCACGTGTCATGCGGGAACAGGCGTGGCGCCGTCCTCCGAGGCGCGCAGCGCGGGTGGCATTCGCTCTACCGCATGGTGGAGCACGCCCAGCTGACGCACCAACCTGGACAGCTGCGTGCGCGCCAGCGCGTCCGTGCCCTCCAGGCCCGGCGCCTCGCGCTTGAGCGCTGACGGCACGCGGCGCGCCACCAGCGCAGCGGACAGCTCCTCCAGCGCGTCCGACGCGTAGCGCACCACCGGTCCCAGGTCCGAGTCCTGATGCCACGTGCGGCTCGCCGCCAGCGCCGTCACGGCCGCGGTGAAGCGCCGCGCGTACGTAATCAACGCCATCCCCGGCTCCAGCTCCTTCGCCGGTCCCTTCCACTCACTCAGCAAACGCTGGAACGACGCCTCCGCGGACAGCAGCGCCACGCCCACCTTGCGCCGGGCCTCTCGCAGCGACGCCTCCGTGGGCACCGGCGTGCGCGCCACCTCTCGCAGGTAGTGCTGGTCCGCCTTCAGCACACAGGCCACCTGCTCGGCGAAGCGCGCGTGCTCGGGACTCGGCCAGAGCAGCCGGATGCCCACCAGCGCCAGCGCGCCCCCCATCAGCGTGTTGAGGATGCGCACCCCCGCGAGCCCCCAATCCCCCGTCTGAATCTCCGCGAGCAGCACCAGCGCCGGTGCCAGCAGCACCTGGTACACCGTGAAGTTCAGCGGCCTCACGCTCACCGACACGCAGACCAGCAGCACGATGGCCGCGAGCATCAGCCACTGCGCGGGCAGCACGTGCACCAGCCCCATGGCCAGCACGCTGCCCACGAACGTGCCCGCCACACGCTGAAGCCCCTTCTCCGTGGTGACCCCCGAGTACGGCTGCAACACCACAATCACCGTGATGGTCACCCAGTACCAGTGATTGAGCCCCATCCCCTCCGCCAGCGCCGTCGCCACCGTCGCGGTGAGCCCCAGCCGCAGCGCGTGCCGGAAGACCACCGACTCCGGCGTCAGGTGCTCGCGCAGCATCTTCCACCACGAACGCCTGCGCCCCGGCTCCAGGCCCAGCGGCTTCGTGTCCCGCTCCGGCAGCGGCTCGCTGCTCTCCAGCCGGGACGCCACGTCCAGCGCCACCGCGCTGTACTCCCGCAGCCGTCCCAAGAGCCCCGCCACGTGCGAGTACTGCGAGCGCGCCGGCTCCGGCAGTCCCCCGTCCGCCTGGAGCACCCGCGTCACCCGCTCCGCGTCCCACGATGACGGCGCCGGCACCGTGCCCCGCACCAACGAACCCACCACACCCCGCAGGTCCACCGCCAACGCGCCCAGCGCGTGCTGCGCTTCGATGCGGGCCATGCGGCACGCCCCCTGGCGCGGCGCCTCGTCCAGCGCCTCCGACATCGCCGTGAGCAGGAGCGACAGCGCGTCCGCGTCCTCCAGCAGCACCAGCAGGTGCTCCCCCCGGCCGCTCTCCTCCTGCCGCCCCTGGCGCGTGGCCCCCAGCGTCGCGCGCGCCGTCTCCAGCGACCGCCGCATGCGCGCGGCCCGCTGCACCGCTTCCCACGTCCCCACCCGCGAGGGCCCCTCCATGGGCCAGCCCGCGACCGCGTCCGCGGCGTCCGCCAGCTCCTCGTAACAGGCCGCGATGGCCAGCCGCGCGGGGCGGTACGGCCTGAGCGGCCACAGCACCAGCGCCAGGAACATGGACCACAGGCCGCCCGCGACGAAGTACGCCGCCTGCAACAGCACGGCCTCCGGCCCCCGCTGCGGCAGGGCCAGCGACACCACGAACAGGTTCGCCAGCAACATGCCGACGATGCCCGGCGTGTCCCCGAAGCTGCGCGCGAAGCCGCACGCCGTCACCCAGAAGAGCGTCAGCGCCACGTCCACCCAGAAGGGACTCGGCAGCGCGATGACGAGCCCCACCCCCGCGCCCAGCACCGTCATCGCCCCCATGGCCCGAGCGCGCGTGCGGTACGGCCCGCCCTTGTCCACCAGCGCGACGAAGAGCCCGGCCATGCCCGCCCACGACGCCGCCGGCATTTGAAGAATCACGGAGACCAGCAGCGGCACTCCCAGCGCCAGCCCCGTGCGCAACCCCGACGCCACCGCGGGACGTCCCGGCTGGAAGCGGAAGAGGCCCGCGACGTGACGGGGCAGGTGTCCTCGGGCCGCACGCCCCCGGGGCGCCACCCAGCCTTCCGCCACCGTCTCGCCTCCGTCCCCGCGCATCCCCGCTCCTTCCCCGGTTGAACGTCCCTGGAGGAAGAAGATGGGGTGCGCGAGCGCCGGATTCCTCCCCTGCCCGCCCGCATGCACGGCGGACGGGCGGAAGGCGGCCAGGCGGTCAGCTGCGCTGCGCGGAGTACTCGACGATGAACGGCTCGTTCACGTCCACGGGGATCTCCTCACGCTCGGGCAGCCGCACGAAGGCTTGAGCCGGATGCTCGTGGCCAGCCCCGCGCGCAGCACCACAGCGCGTCCAGCCGGCTCTCCAGCAGTCGCTCCGTGCTGGCCCGGCGGATACGGCCGGCGCAGCACCGGATCCTTGTCCGGGTATCCAGACACGGGGTGTGGGTGGACGGGCGTGCACAGGCAGGGTGAAAATGAACGGAAATACAACCCGCGCACCTGCCTACCTACCGGTCGGAATGTGATTCGGGAACGGATGTAGGACGAAGACTTCACCTGTGAATTCATGAGCTTGGACCCGCTCACGACCGTGTAAGCAGCCACCCACACGCAACAATGGGGCGGCTGACACGAGAATCAATTTGTCCGCTTCACTGTCCCCCGAAAGCACTCCCCCATGGCCCTGCGCACCGACCTGTCGAAGCCCGTTGTCGCCACCCAGAACCGCACCGACACGAAGCCGGTGAACACCGTGAAGCCGCAGGGCCCGGTGGGCATGAGCTCGCAGTCCAGCTTCAGCGCGGGCGCGCCCGCCAAGGCGAAGGCCACGGTGGCGCTGAACGGCGTGGGTCAGAAGCTGACGCCGGGCCCGGTGGACCTCTCCAGCCCCCAGGCTCAGCAGGCCATCCAGCAGACGGTGACGTACGTGAACCAGAAGAACCCGCAGCTGTCCGGCGTCACGGGCGGCGCGTCGTTTTCGCCGCGCACCGTGGAGCGCGACCAGCTGGGCATGACGCACGTGCGCATGGACCGCATGCACGAGGGCGTGAAGGTCTCCGGTGAGCAGGTCATCGGCCACCTGGACGCGAAGGGCCAGTTCGACAGCCTGACGGGCAACGTGTCCGACATCCCGGCGGGCATCGGCAAGGCGCCCACGAAGCTGACCGCGAAGGACGCGCTGGCCGTGGCGCAGAAGGACTTCAACGGCGAGACGTCCAAGGCCCCCACGTCGGAGAAGGTCATCGTCAAGGGCAAGGACGGCCAGTACCGCGCCGCCTACCACGTGACGCTCACCGACACGTCCGCGGCCAACGGCAAGGAGCCGCGCTCGATGAACTACTTCATCGACGCGAACACCGGCGCGTCCATCAAGCAGTACAACACCATCAGCCACTGGAACCGCGAGGGCGCCAAGGCCTCCACCCCGAAGCCGGGCGCGTCCACGCAGGCGCCCTCCACCCCGGCGACGCCGGCCCCGACGACGGGCAGCGGCGCGGCCCGCGCGGCGGACGACCAGACGATGTACAGCGGCAAGGTCGACCTCCAGACGACGAAGAACAAGGACGGCACGTACTCGCTGGAGGACAAGACGCGCGGCAAGGGCATCGTGACGTACGACGCGAAGAACCGCCCGGAGGCGTCCGGCACCACGGCCATCACCGACAAGAACGACGTCTGGGGCGAGAAGGGCGACCCGACGCGCGCCCAGGCGGGCGTGGACGCGCACTACGGCGCGGCCATGACGTACGACTTCATGAAGGACGTCCTGGGCCGTGACTCCATCGACGGCAAGGGTGAGAAGCTCGTCAGCTACGTGCACACCGACAACAACCTGGTGAACGCGTTCTGGGACGGCGAGAAGATGCAGTACGGCGACGGCGACGGCGTGGACTCCGGCCCGCTCACCACGCTGGACATCGCCGGCCACGAAATCGCGCACGGCCTCACCGAGCGCACCGCCGGCCTGGAGTACGAGGGCGAGTCCGGTGGCCTCAACGAGTCCTTCAGCGACATCATCGGCACCGGCGTGGAGTGGTACGCCAGCCAGAAGAACAGCGCGGTGAAGTTCGACTACGCCGTGGGCGAGGACGCGTGGACGCCCAAGAACGGCGACAACACGGACGCCCTCCGCTACATGAACGACCCGACGGCGGACGGCTACTCCATCGACAACTACAAGAACTACCCGAAGATGACGGAGGTGCACGGCTCCAGCGGCATCGCCAACAACGCCTTCTACCTGGTCACCGAGGGCGGCAAGAACAAGACGTCCGGCATCGAGGTGAAGGACGGCATCGGCATGGACAAGAGCCTCAAGATCTTCGGCCGCGCGCTCACCACGTACATGACGCCGCAGACGAACTTCTCCGAGGCCCGCGCCGCCACCATCAAGGCCGCCACGGACCTGTACGGCAAGGACTCCACCGAGGCGAAGAAGGTCGCCGAGGCCTGGACCGCCGTCGGCGTGACGAAGTAATCCCCTGAAGTCTCCAGGCCCGGATGGGAGCCCTTCCGCTCCCGTCCGGGCCTTTTGTTTTTCACTGCTTCGCCATGGCGGCCTTCTGTTCCGCCTTCGTGTCCCGGACGTGCTCCCCGACGACGTCCACCGTCACCTGGTGGAGGGTGCCGGTGAACTCGAAGGGCGCGGCGTAGCGCTTGCTCACGGACGACTGCGCGTCCCGGCCGCAGGTGAGCCCCTCCCCCAGGCTGATGGCCATCGGCATGGTCGCGTCGATGGTGCTCTGCGCCACCAGGTCCCCGTTGATGTAGAGCCGGCCGCGTCCGGGGGTGCCCCTCCCCACGGCCGGTTCCGCCTTGCTGGTGGGCTCGAACTCGAACCGCAGCTCCGAGCGCCCCTCCGGCACCTCCACCGCCGACTCGATGTGGAACTCCCGCTCGCCGACGTAGTTGTAGGCGTAGTGCAGCTTCCGGTCCTGGATGAAGAACGTGTAGCCGCCGGTGAGGCCGCCATGGCTGAGCAGCACGCCTTGCGTGTCACGCGTCACCTCCGCGTCGGCGGTGATGGTGTGGGGCCGGTTGAGCACGTGCACCGCGGCGTTCTCCGGCGCGGGTGACGTGTGCGGGCGGTACACGTAGCGCGTGCGGTCCTTCGTGAGCTGCGGGCGCTCCAGGGCGAACACGGAGAGCGTGGGCGACGCGAGCGGGAACACCTGGTAGCGCCCGGCCTCGGCGTACCAGAGGGCGATCATCTCGATGAGCTTGCCCCGGTTCTCCTCCGCGACATTCTTCGTCTCGGAGCAGTCCTCCGCCACGTGGTACAGCTCCCAGCCGTGCGCATCCAGCTCGCGCAGCCGGCTTTCGTCGAGCAGCGACTGGCCGAACGCCTCTCCGGCCTCCGCGAACGACGGGCCGGGGAACGGGCACACCGCGCGCCAGCCGTCGTGGTAGATGGCTCGCGAGCTGAACATCTCGAAGTACTGCGTGCGGTGGCGGCTCGGCGCGTTCCCGTCGTTGAACGTGTGCTTGAAGCTGACGCCCTCCAGGGGTGACTGGGTGACGCCGCGGACTTCCGCGAGCGGCTCCAGGCCCAGGCAGTCCAGCACGGTGGGCACCATGTCGATGGCGTGCGCGTACTGCGTGCGCACCTCGCCCCGGGCCTGGATGCCCCGCGGCCAGTGGACGAGGAACGGGTCGGTGGTGCCGCCGCGGTACGTCTCACGCTTCCAGCGGCGGAACGGCGTGTCCCCCGCCCAGGCCCAGCCCCACGGGTAGTGGTTGAAGTGCTTCGGGCCGCCCAGCTCCTCCATGGCCGCCAGGTTCTGCGCCAGCGACTCCGGCACGTTGTTGAAGAACTTCAGCTCGTTCACGGAGCCGTGCGGTCCACCCTCCGCGCTGGCCCCGTTGTCGGACAGCACCATGATGAGCGTGTTGTCCAGCTGGCCCGTGTCCTCCAGGAACTTCAACAGCCGGCCGATGTGGTGGTCCGTGTGCTCCAGGAAGCCCGCGAACACCTCCATCATCCGCGCGTAGAGCCGCTTCTCTTCCGGGGGCAGCGAGTCCCACTCCTGCACGTCCGGGTCGTGCCGGGACAGCTGCGTGCCCCGGGGGAGCACGCCCAGCTCCAGCTGCTTCTGGAACACCTTCTGGCGGTAGGCGTCCCAGCCGTCGTCGAACCGGCCCGCGTAGGCGTCCGCCCACTCGCGCGGGACGTGGTGGGGGGCGTGCATGGCGCCCGGGGCGAAGTAGAGGAAGAAGGGCTTGTCGGGCGCGACCTGCTTGGTGTCCGCGATGCAGTCGATGGCCCGGTCCACCAGGTCCGGCGTGAGGTGGTAGCCCTCTTCTGGCGTGCCGGGCGGGCGGATGGCGTGGTTGTCGTGGATGAGGTCCGGGTAGTACTGGTGCGTGTCCCCGCCCAGGAAGCCATAGAAGCGCTCGAAGCCGCGGCCCAGCGGCCAGCGCGAGTACGGCCCGGCGGCGCTCGTCTGCTCCGCGGGGGTCACGTGCCACTTGCCAATGGCATACGTGTTGTAGCCGGCCTCTATCAGCATCTCGGAGAGGAAGCCGTTCTCGAAGGGGATGGTGCCGTTGTAGCCGGGGTAGCCCAGCGACGTTTCGGTGATGGTGCCCATCCCGTTGGAGTGGTGGTTGCGGCCGGTGAGGATGCACGCGCGCGTGGGCGAGCACAGCGCGGTGGTGTGCATGTTGTTGTAGAGCAACCCACCCTTCGCCAGCCGGTCCAGGTTCGGCGTGCGGATGGGCGAGCCATAGCAACCCAGGTGCCCGAAGCCCGTGTCATCCAGGATGATGAACAGGACGTTGGGCGCGCCGGGCTTCGAGCGCAGGGGCGCCGGCCACGCGGGAGACGACTGCTCCCAGGTGCGGCCGATGACGCCGGGGAAGGGGCTGCCGGGCTTGTATTCTTTGAGGGACATGAGCGTGAGGTGCATCGCCCCGGGAGGCAGCGAATCTGCCCCCGGGACGGAGGCGGCCGGCCCCAGGCCCTGGCCGCCTCCTGCTTCACGCCCCGCTCACGTCACGGGGAACGGGTTGCGCTCGTGGAACTGGCGCTGGTGGAAGTACGGGTACGGCCAGGGCGTGGTGCTGGCGGCGTCCAGCGTGGCCACCTGCGCGGGCGTGAGGTTCCAGCCGATGGCGCCCAGGTTCTGGCGCAGCTGCTCCTCCGTGCGCGCGCCGATGATGACGTTGGACACGGTGGGCCGCTGGAGCAGCCAGTTGAGCGCCACCTGCGGCACCGTCTTGCCCGTCTCCTGGGCCACGGCGTCGAGCGCGTCCACGACCTTGAAGAGGTACTCCTCCGGCACCTGCGGGCCGCCGGCCGCGGTGACGGGGTTGTTGAGGCGGCTTGTCTCCGGCTTCGGCGCGCCCCGGCGCAGCTTGCCGGTGAGCCGGCCCCAGCCCAGCGGGCTCCACACCACCGCGCCCACCTTCTGGTCCTGCGCGAGCGGCATCAGCTCCCACTCGTAGTCCCGGCCCACGAGCGAGTAGTAGGCCTGGTGGGCCACGTAGCGCGCCAGGTTGTAGCGCTCCGACACGGCCAGCGACTTCATCAGGTGCCAGCCGGAGAAGTTGGAGCAGCCGATGTAGCGGATCTTCCCCGCGCGCACGAAGCCGTCCAGCGTGTTGAGGACCTCCTCCACGGGCGTCACCGCGTCGAAGGCGTGGAGCTGGAACAGGTCGATGTAGTCCGTCTTCAGCCGGCGCAGCGCGGCCTCCACGGCGCGCGTGAGGTGGAAGCGCGAGGAGCCCACGTCGTTGGGCCCCGTGCCCGCGCGGAAGGTGGCCTTGGTGGAGATGATGGCCTTGTCGCGCCGGCCCTCCAGCGCCTTGCCCAGGATCTCCTCCGCGAGCCCCGCGGAGTAGCCGTCCGCGGAGTCGAACATGGTCACGCCCGCGTCCAGCGCGATGTCCACGAGCCGCGTGGCCTCCTTCACGTCGCTGGAGCCGAAGCCCTTGAAGAAGTCACCAGCGCCACCGAACGTGCCCGTGCCCAGGCTGAGGACGGGGACCTTGAAACCAGAACCACCCAGCTGCCGGTATTCCATGACGTTCACCTCGTGACGAAGCGGAGGAAAGGCCGCCCACGTAACGGGCCGTGGCGCGGCGCGCAACCGTCGTTTCGTGCCATGCGTGGTGCTTGAAGCGGCGCGTGGGGACGCCCATCATGCGCGCGCCTTCCCGGGCGGGGAGGAAGGGGTCCAGGTCTCACGTGAGCACGTCCGCGCCACCCGCATCCGGCCGTCCACCCATCCTGCGGGCGCTGGGCTATCTGCGCCGCTACCGCCTGGAGGCGCTGGGGGCGCTGCTGTCGCTGCTGCTCGTCTCCGTGGCGAACCTGGGCGCGCCGCAGATGATCCGCATCGCCATCGACCACGGGCTGGCGCGCGGGGAGATCCAGCCCGTGTGGCTGGCGGTGGGAGGCCTGGTCGCCATCGCGCTGGGACGAGGCCTGTTCAACTTCCTGCAGGGCTACCTGGCGGAGCGCGCGTCACAGGGCGTGGCCTTCGACCTGCGCGACGCGCTCTTCGCGCGCATCCAGCGGCTGTCCTTCAGCTACTACGACCAGGCGCAGACGGGGCAACTGCTCACGCGGCTGACGAGCGACGTGGAGGCGGTGCGCACCTTCGTGGGCAGCGGCGTGGTGCAGTTCGCCGCGGCGGCGGCGATGCTGGTGGGCTGCGCGGGGCTGCTGTTGTACCTGGATCCGGTGCTGGCGCTGGCGGCGCTGAGCACCGTTCCGCCCATCCTGTGGGTGCTGCGCCGGTTCATGCGGCGGATGCGGCCGCTGTTCGGCCAGCTGCAGGCGCTGCTGGGCTCGCTCAACACCACGCTGCAGGAGGACCTGCGCGGGCTGCGCGTGGTGCGCGCCTTCTCCGGCGAGGCGCGGGAGCTCGCGCGCTATGGGAAGACCAACGCGGAGCTGAAGGAGAAGAACCTGCGGGTGGTGGACTCGCTGGCGGCCAACTTCCCCTACGTCACGTTCTTCGCCAACCTGGGCACGTTGATGGTGGTGGGCGTGGGCGGCTGGCGCATCTTCCATCAGAAGCTGACGCTGGGAGAGCTGGTGGCCTTCAACAGCTACCTGGCCTTCCTGCTGATGCCCCTGATGACGCTGGGCTTCTTCGCGGCCAGCATGTCGCGAGCGAGCGCGTCCGCGCAGCGCGTCTTCGAGCTGCTCGACACGGCGGTGGAGGTGGCGGACCGTCCGGGCGCGGTGCCGCTGCCTCCGTTGCAGGGCCGCATCGAGCTGCGCGACGTGCGCTTCCGCTACGCGGGCAGCGACCGCGAAATCCTGCGCGGCGTGAGCGTGACGCTGGAGCCCGGGCAGCTGGTGGCGGTGCTGGGCACCACCGGCTCCGGCAAGAGCACGCTCATCAACCTGCTGCCCCGCTTCTACGACGTCACCGGGGGCGCGGTGTTGCTGGACGGGCACGACGTGCGGGACGTGACGCTCGCGAGCCTGCGCTCGCAGCTGGGCGTGGTGCTCCAGGACGCGCTGCTGTTCTCCGGCACGGTGCGGGAGAACATCGCCTACGGGCGCCCGGAGGCGACGCAGGCCCAGGTGGAGGCCGCGGCGGAGGCGGCCCAGGCGGCGGAGTTCATCCGCGAGCTGCCCCAGGGCTACGACACGGTGGTGGGCGAGCGCGGCGTGGGGCTCTCCGGCGGGCAGCGGCAGCGGTTGGCCATCGCGCGGGCGCTGCTCACGGACCCGCGCCTGCTCATCCTGGACGACAGCACGTCCGCGGTGGACGCGCGCACGGAGACCGCCATCCAGGGCGCGCTGGACGCGCTGATGCGGGACAAGCGCAGGACGGCCATCGTCATCGCCCAGCGCATCAGCACCGTGCGGGACGCGGACCTCATCCTGGTCCTGGACGAGGGGCGCATCGCCGCGAAGGGGCGCCATGAAGAGCTGAAGGCCACCAGCGAGCTGTACAACGACATCCTCGGGTCGCAGCTGCTGCCGCCGCGCCAGGAGGAGGTGGCATGAGGCGGCCCGGAAGCATCGAGGCGATGGCGGAGCTGGAGGCGGGCCGGGCACAGCACCGCGGGAAGGTGCTGCGCCGGCTCCTGGGCGAGCTGCGTCCGCACGCGGGCACGCTCACCGTGGCGCTGGTCTTCATCCTGGTGGGCGCGGCGTGCCAGGCGCTGGGGCCGTACCTGATGAGCCGGGCCATCGACCGCGACATCGGCTCGGGAGACGGCTGGGGGCTGTTGCGGACGCTGGGGGTGCTGTTCGTCGTCTTCGTCGTGGGCGTGCTGACACAGCAGGCGCAGACGCGGCGGGTGGGCCACACGGGGCAGCACGTCCTGTCGGACCTGCGCCAGCGCCTCTTCGAGCGGCTCCAGCAGCTGCCGCTGTCGTGGTTCGACCGCCGTCCGCTGGGCGACCTGATGAGCCGGCTGCTCAGCGATGTGGACACGCTCAACCAGCTCTTCGCGCAGGGACTGACGCAGCTGTTGGGGTCGCTGCTGGGGCTGGTGGGCGTGCTCGTCGCGATGTTCGCGCTCAACTGGCGCCTGGCGCTGGCGTGCTTCTCCCTCATCCCCGCCATCGTGCTCACCACGTGGTTCTTCGCGTCGCGGGCGCGCAATGCCTACCGCAAGACGCGGCAGACGGTGGGCGACGTGACGGCGAACCTCCAGGAGGAGATTGGGGGCGTGCGGCAGGCGCAGGCGTTCAACCGCACGGAGAAGAACATCGAGCGCTTCCGCGACCGCAACGCGGCCAACCGCGACGCGAACGTCGCGGCGGTGGGCATCACGTCCGCGTTCTCGCCGGCCATCGACCTGCTCTCCACGCTGTCCACGGCGCTCGTGATTGGCTACGGCGGCGCGCTGGCGCTGAGCGGGCAGCTCACGGTGGGCGGCGTGGCGGCGTTCCTCATCTACGTGCAGCAGTTCTTCCGGCCGGTGCAGCTGGCCGCCTCCGTGGCCGCGCTGATGCAGTCCGCGCTGGCGGGGGCGGAGCGCATCTTCTCCATCCTCGATGAGACGACGGAGCCGCCAGACGTGGCGGGCGCGGTGGAGCTGGGGCCGCTGAAGGGGCAGGTGGTGTTCGAGGGCGTGTCCTTCGGGTACGACGCGGCGAGGCCGGTGCTGCGCGACGTGTCCTTCCACCTGGAGCCCGGCCAGACGCTGGCGCTGGTGGGGCGCACGGGCGCGGGCAAGACGACGGTGGCCAGCCTGGTGCCGCGATTCTACGACGTGACGGGAGGCACGGTGTGCGTGGACGGGCACGACGTGCGCCAGGTGAAGCGAGGCAGCCTGCGCCGGCAGATGGCCATGGTGTTGCAGGAGCCGTTCCTCTTCAGCGGCAAGGTGGCGGACAACATCGCCTACGGGAAGCAGGACGCCACCCGCGAGGACGTGGAAGCGGCGGCGAAGGCGGTGCACGCGCACGACTTCATCACCCGGCTGCCGCAGGGCTACGACACCGTGCTGGGCGAGGGCGGCGCGACGCTCAGTCAGGGCCAGCGGCAGCTGCTCGCGTTCGCTCGCGCGGTCATCGCCAATCCGCGGGTGCTCATCCTGGATGAGGCGACGGCGAACATCGACACGCGCACGGAGGCGCTCATCCAGCTGGCGCTGGGGCAGCTGTTGTCCGGCCGCACGAGCATCGTCATCGCGCACCGGCTCAACACCATCCGCCACGCGGACCTCATCCTGGTGTTGGAGCACGGCACCGTGGTGGAGCGCGGCAACCACGAGGAGCTGCTTGCGAAGGGCGGGCTCTACGCGGAGCTGTACCACCAGCAGTTCCGCGACACGCCAGAGCCGACGGTCAAGGCACTGGGCTGAAGGCGCGCCACCGGCCGGGGTTCCCCAAAACCTGTCCGACTGTCGGACAGGTTCGCGCGGCCCCGGGCGGAGCAGAGGCCCTCTGGGCAAAGCGCTCCAAAACTTGTCCAGCTGTCGGACAGGGTCACGAGGCCCGGCGGAGCGCCGGCCCCCTGGCCACGAAGCTCCAAAACCTGTCCGACTGTCGGACAAGTTCGCGCGTCCCCGGGCGGTGCGGAGCCCCCTTGGCCACGGCGCTCCAAAACCTGTCCGACTGTCAGACAGGTTTTTCGGTGCGTCGCGGCGGGGACTTCGCCCCTGCTTCGGGCGGAAACGTGCACCCACGGTGATCGACCGTTGCGCGCTGGACCGCCTCCGTCATTTTGACGCCCTCTGGGCCTGCATCCCGCTTGCACGGCTGACCGCCCTTCGTTACCCCAGCGGCCGAGGGTGCGGCCCAAGCGGCATGCGCTTCGCGGCGGCAGTCCCCATCTCCAGCATTCATTGCGTCGGAGTCGGACGCCCCCTCTCCACCCCCTTCAGGGAGCAGGCATGGCAGGCAGTCGAGGGACAGCGTTGGTGACGGGCACGTCGGCGGGAATTGGCGCGGTGTATGCCCGGAGGCTGGCGGCGCTTGGGTATGACCTGGTCCTCGTCGCTCGGCGGGAGGACCGTCTGAAGGCGCTGGCGGCGGAGCTGACGGCGGCGCATGGCATCCGCGCGGAGGTGCTGCGGGCGGACCTCACGGTGCACGCGGACCTCCAGCGGGTGGCCGCGCGCGCGGCGGGCGAGGACCTCACCCTGCTCATCAACAACGCGGGCGTGGGCGGCTATGGCCCCTTCGCGCAGGTGGAGCCCGCGGCGCTGGAGGGCCTGGCGAACCTGCACATGATGGCGCCGATGCTGGCCACGCGCGCGGCGCTGCCCGGCATGCTGGCGCGGGGCAAGGGCGCGGTCATCAACGTCGCCTCCCTGCTCGCCTTCTCCGGCGCGATGCCGCCGGGCCCCCTGCCCCACCGGGCCACCTACGCGGGCGCGAAGGCGTTCCTCGTCCACTTCACCCGCACGCTCGCGGGCGAGCTGCGCGGCACACCCGTGGTGGCGCAGGTCGTCTGCCCGGGCATGACCTTCACGGAGTTCAACGGCGGCTATCCCGGCACCATGTCGCCGGAGGACGTGGTCACCGCGTCGCTCGTCGCACTGGAGCGCGGTGAGACGGTCTGCGTCCCAGGACTGGAGGCCGCTGAGGCCCTCGTGGCCCTGGAGAAGGCGGAGGCCGGGCTGCTGCGTGGGGCGACCCACGCCCTGGCCGGGCGGTACCGGACGGCCTGAAACGCACTTGCTGCACATGCATCTATCTGGGCGTTCATCTGCACGGAGGAAGCACTCATGAGCGGAACCTCGACGCGACCCGCGGAGAAGAGCGGCACCTTCAAGCTGGGCGGAGATTTGCCCGTCCACCGGCTGGGCTACGGCGCCATGCAGCTCACCGGCCCTGGCATCTGGGGTCCGCCCAAGGACCGAGCGGAGGCGGTGCGCGTGTTGCGCCGCGCGCTGGAGCTGGGCGTGGACTTCATCGACACGGCGGACTCCTACGGCCCCTACTTCAGCGAGGAGATCATCGCGGAGGCCCTGCACCCCTACGCCAAGGGCGTGGTCGTGGCGACGAAGGCGGGGCTGGTGCGCACGGGGCCCAACGAGTGGCACCCGGTGGGCGCGCCCAAGTACCTGCGCCAGCAGCTGGAGCTGTCACTGCGCCGGCTGAAGCTGGAGCGCATCGACCTGTACCAGCTGCACCGCATCGACCCGAAGGTCCCGGTGGAGGAGTCGCTGGGCGAGCTGAAGGCGCTGCAGAAGGAAGGGAAGATCCGCCACATCGGCCTGTCGGAGGTGTCGGTGGAGGAGATTGAGCGGGCGCGCAAGGTGGTGGACGTCGTGTCGGTGCAGAACCGGTACAACCTGACCGACCGCGTGCACGAGAAGGTGCTGGACTACTGCGAGAAGGAGAACCTGGGTTTCATCCCGTGGTTCCCGCTGGCGACGGGCGGTCTGGCGAAGCCGGGGAGCACGCTCGACTCCGTGGCGAAGAAGCACAACGCGACGCCCGCGCAGATTGCCCTCTCCTGGCTGCTGGCGCGCTCGCCGGTGATGCTGCCCATCCCGGGCACGTCCTCCGTGAAGCACCTGGAGGAGAACCTGGCCGGCGCGGAGGTGAAGCTCGGCAAGGATGAGCTGGCCGCCGTGGACGCGCAGGCGTCGGGGCGCTGAAGCCCGGGCCCCTACTTCCGCTTCAGGTAGCGCAGGAGGAGCGTCACCAGCTCCTCCTGGAGCAGTCCCTGGGACAGGGACTCGGGGCGCTCCACCACCGCGCGGTGGATGACCGCGTGGGCCACCGTGTCGATGAGCCACAGGGCCAGCTCCGGGTCCGGCACGTCCGTCTTGAACCTGCTCAGGGCTTCCAGCATGGGCGCGTCGTCCGGGTCCCACTTCCTTGCCGGACGCGCTGGCAGCTCCTCCGTCAGCGCGTGGTGCAGCTTCGGATTCACCGCGTGCGCCGCGAAGCCCAGCACCACCAGCGTCCGGATGAGGTCCTCCAGCGTGTTGAAGCTCCGCGTCGCCAGCACCTCCCTCGCGGCGGCGCGCTGCTCCTTCACGTGACGGCGTAACACCTCCGCCACCAGGGCCTCCTTGCCGGGGAAGAACTGGTACAGCGATGCCACGTTGACGCCTGCCCGCTCCGCGATGCGGTTCGTCGTCAGCTTCGCGTAGCCGTCGCGCACCAGAATGTCAGCAGTCGCCTGCACCAATGCGTCCACCGTCGCTCGCGAGCGCTCCTGAGTGGGTGTCTTCCGAGGGGAAAGCTTCGCGCGCGGCATGCCGGGCTCCTGGGGCGGGAACGCAAGCTGACAACATAAGCAGTCCCTTACATTCTTGTCTCCGTCGCCGCTGACCCGCGACAGGAGACCTTCCATGTCCCATGACATCCTGCCAGTGCTCGTCATCGGCGCAGGGCCCACGGGCCTGACGCTCGCGTGTGACCTCGCTCGCCGTGGCATTCGCGTGCGCATCGTGGACGCGGCGCCGCGTCCCTTCGTCGGGTCTCGCGGCAAGGGGCTTTCGCCTCGCACGCTGGAGGTGCTGGACGACCTGGGCGTGCTCGACGCCGTGCTCGCCGCGGGCAATGCCTATCCCCATCTCCGCCTCCATTGGCGGCGCTTCGTCGTGGGGCGCTGGACCATGATGCCCCGCCGTGCCGCCACCCCGGACGTGCCCCACCCCAATCCCTGGCTCGTGCCCCAGGCCCGCACCGAGGGCATCCTGCGCGACCGGCTGGCGTCGCTGGGGGTCTCGGTGGAGTTCGGCACCGCGCTCACTGGATTCACCCAGGACGGCACCGGCATCACCGCCACGCTCACACGCGACGGCGCGGAGGAGACCGTCCGCGCGGAGTACCTGGTGGGCGCGGACGGCGGACACAGCCGCGTGCGCAAGGACCTGGGCCTGACCTTCCACGGCGTCACCCATGAGGAGGAGCGCATGGTCGTGGGTGACGTGCGCGTGGACGGCCTGGAGCACACGCACTGGCACGTGTGGCCCTTCGCGAAGGGAGGCACGGTGGCGCTGTGCCCGCTGCCCGGCGTAGGCCGCTTCCAGCTCGCCCTCCAGGTGAAGCCCGGTGGCCTTGTGCCGGAGCTCACCGAGGCCGCGCTCAACCAGCGCATCCAGGAGACCGCTCGCCCGGGTCAGGCCGTGCGCCTGCATGACGCGAGCTGGCTGTCCGTGTACCGCCCCAACGTGCGCATGGCGGACCGCTACCGCGTGGGCCGCGTGTTCATCGCGGGCGATGCCGCGCACGTGCACCCGCCCACCGGAGGCCAGGGGCTCAACACCGGCGTGCAGGACGCCTACAACCTGGGCTGGAAGCTGGGCCACGTGCTCCAGGGCGCGGACCCGGCCCTGCTCGACACCTACGAGGCGGAGCGGTTGCCCGTCGCGGCGCGGGTGCTCGGGCTGTCCTCGAAGCTGTTCGACGGCATGCGGCAGGGGCGCATGAAGGCCCTGAACCGCGGCGAAGAGCTGCTGCAGCTGGGCTTGAGCTATCGCGGCGGTCCGCTGGCACCGGAGGTCTCAGGCGACACGGCGCGGGTGCAGGCCGGAGACCGCGCTCCGGATGCCCCCTGCCTGGATGCCCACGGAAAACCTGTCCGACTGTCGGACAGGTTTCGCGGCCCCCACTGGACGCTGCTCGTCTTTGGGACCACGCACGCGGATGCCGTCGCGTGGGCTGGTGACTCCGTGCGCGTCGTCCGCATCCTCGGAAAGAGCGCGGCCCCCATCCCCGAGGCCCTGCTCGACGTGGACGGCCACGCCCACCGCGCCTACGACGTGGTCCCGGGAAGGGATGCACTCATCCTGGTCCGCCCGGATGGCTACGTGGGACACGCGGCCTGGCCCGGCGACCTCGCGGCGCTGACTGCGTTCCTCACCCCGCTCCTGCCCGCGCAGCGCTCGGCCGCCTGACGCTGTCCGCCCGCGGCTCACCCGTGGGACGCGGGCACGAAGCTGGACGAGGAGCCCGCCGTGGGCGCGCGTCGCGCTACGGCACGCCCCTGTCCCAGCACCTGCGCTTCACGCGGGACTTCAGACGGCCTCGCGCTCCAGGGTGTCCTCGTCGTCGGAGTCCACCGCGGGCCCGTCCTGGAAGGCGCTGGGCAGCAGGCTGAAGGGCAGCACCTTCGCCAGCGCAGCCAACAGCAGGATGCCTCCCGGCGCGGCGAAGATGGCCAGCGCGGGGATGGCCTTCGCCACGTCGATGAGCTGCGCGCGCATGCGCTGACGCTCGTCGGCGGTGAGCGTCTGGCGCCGCGCCGCCTTGGTGAGCAGCACCGCCAGGTCGCCCGTCTCGCGCGCCTCCTGCATGAGCCGGTGGTAGTTCTTCTCCAGCGTCTCCTGCATGCCGCCCATGAGCTCCTCGCCCATGGCGCCCGCCGCGTCCGACACGGTGAAGACATCCACCAGCGAGCGGTGCCGCGCGTAGAACTCCGCCATCTCCAACTCCAGACGGCGCAGCTCCGCGTGGGGCACGTGCAGCGCGCCCGCCAGTTTGTCGATGAAGGCCCGCTCCCGCCGCGTCCGCCGGCCGTCCACCAGCGCCGCCAGCAGCGCCTGCTCCAGCAGCAGGTGCCGCATGTCCACGCTGCGCACGCGGCGCACCACGTCCCGCACGTCGCGCTTGCGCTCGAAGGACTGGCGCACCGCGGCCTTCACCTCGCCCTCCAGCGCGTGCGGCAGCCGCAGTCCCTCCACCTGCCGGAGGATGGCGCGGCGCGCGGGCGCGCTGGGTTCGCGGTCCACGCACGCGAGCGCCGTGAGCACGTCCACCAGCAGCGCCTTCTGCCGCGCCGCGAAGTCCCGCCGCCGCTCCGCCACCGCGCGAGACAGCCGCCCGCTGGCGAACAAATCAATGGCCTGCCGGCAGAACAGCTGCGCGTCCGCGTACTGCGCGCCGTTGTGCAGCACCAGCCCGTACACCGGGTCCCCGGCCAGCGACGGCGCCCGCTTGTCGAGCGCGTCCTCCACCCGGCCCACCATCCGCCGGGGCACCGGCAGCCCCGCCGCGAGCCGTGCGTCCAGCGCCATGGCCAGGTCCAGCTCGCCCGCCAGCACCGCGAAGAGCACCAGCAGCTGCTCCACCCGAGGGCCCTCCGGCGCGTCCATCACCCGCGCCAGGTCCAGCGCCATGCGCGCCAGCGTGCGCACCACGGCGTGGAACAGCTCGTCCTCCACGGCGCGCGCCGGGACGTCGAAGGGCTCACCGCCATCCACCGGCGAGGGCAGCGGCACGGGCGTGCCGTAGACGAGCCCCGAGGCGCGCAGCGTGCGGCGCAGGAAGGCGCGGCCCCGGGCCCGGCCGGAGGCGCCGTCCGGAAGCGGAGGGGGCGGGACGGGCGCGGGGGAGCGCGCATGCGCGGCGACCACGTCCGTCAAGAGCGTGGCCAGCCAGGTCCCCCTTCCAAAAACCAGCACCGACACCGGTACACCCCTCGAAAGCGCGCGGCCGGAGCTTCCCCCTCGGGCGCGCTGAGGCGGGGAATAACCCAGCCGCATCCGGGATGCCACTCGACCCCAGGCCCACGGCGTCGTCCGTCAACGGATGCTGATGCCTGGTGGAAAAAACAGCGCGCCCGTCCACCCAGGGCGGACGGGCGCGCGAAGAGAACCCGGAAGGCCTACAGCGCGGTGGCCTTGCCCGGCTCCAGGGCGAGCACCTTCGTGGCGGCCCGGGTCTTCTTCAGCTCGGTGGTGAGCGCGTCCGGGGTGCCGGCCAGGGCGGGGAAGGTGCCGTAGTGCATGGGCACCACGGTCTTCACCTTCAGCAGCTTCGCGGCGACGGCGGCCTGCGGCGGGTCCATGACGAAGTGGCCGCCGATGGGCAGCAAGGCCACGGTGGGCTTGAACTGCTCCGCGATGAGGGCCATGGACTGGAAGGCCCCGGTGTCGCCCGCGTGGTACAGCGTGGGGCCGTTGGCGATTTCGATGACGAAGCCCAGGGGCGCGCCCGCGTACTGCGACGGGGCCTTGGGGTCCGCCTGGTAGCTGCTGGAGTGGACCGCCTCCACCAGGTGGATGGTGGCGTCCTTCACCGTGAACGTCCCGCCCGCGTTGGCGCCCACGCTCTGCGCCTCCGGCAGGCCCAGGAGGTTCACCAGCTCGAAGGAGCCGTACACCTTGGCGCTCGTCTTCTGGGCCAGGGCCTTCGTCTCACCCACATGGTCGAAGTGGCCGTGGGACACGAGGATGGCGTCCACCGCCTCCGGCCAGGTGGCGCCCTGCGGCGCCTTGGGGTTGGTGAACCACGGGTCGATGGCGATGGTCGCGCCGCCCGGCGTCTTCACCACGAAGGCGGCGTGGCCCCACCACGTCACCTCCGTCTTGCCCGCCGTGGCCGCGGCCTTGCCCGCCGCCGCCTTGGCCGGCGCCTTCGCGTCGGCCTTGCCCGCCGGCGTCGTCGGCGTGCCCTGCGCGAAGGCCGCGCCCGCGACGCCCAGCACCGCGCCCACCACCACTGCCTTCAGCTTGTTGCCCATCGTTGTCCGCTCCAGGAGGAAGGAAAGAGACGACATGTCGCCGTGCCGCCCGGGGGCGCCACACGGCAGGGGCGCGACATACCACCCCGCCAGGGAGGCGGAAGGGGGCTGGCGCGTCCGGTTGCCTTGGGAAGGACACATGCCTTCATCCACCCACGGCGGGGGATTGTGGCCCCGGGGAGGATGCAGCGCGCTACGCTCGACGGCCGCGTGGACCATCGATTCCAAGTCAGCCTCCGTGGGGTCATCGACCTCCTGTCCCACCACCTGTACAGCTCGCCCGGGGTCTACGTGCGGGAGCTGCTCCAGAACGCCACGGACGCCACCCGCGCCCGCCAGCAGTTGGAGCCCCAGGCGACAGGAGCCGTGGGGCTGGAGCTGAGGGAGAAGCAGGACGGCGGGCCCCCCACCCTGCTCTTCACCGATGAAGGCGTGGGGCTGACGGAGGAGGAGATCCACCGCTTCCTGGCCACCATCGGCGAGTCCTCCAAGCGCGAGCAACTGGAAGCCCGCCGCAACGACTTCATCGGGCAGTTCGGCATCGGCCTCTTGTCGTGCTTCATGGTGTGCGACGAGCTGCTGGTGGTGACGCGCTCGGCGAAGGGGGACGGGCGGACACTGGAGTGGCGGGGACGGCACGACGGCACGTACGACGTGCGCGTCTCCGAGCACCCGCTGGACGCCCCCGGCACGCACGTCTACCTGGTGGCCCGCCCGGACATGGCGGAGTGGTTCACGCCGGAGCGGGTGCGTCAGCTGGCGAAGCACTATGGCGGCCTGCTGCCCTTCCCCGTGCGGCTCACGGTGGATGGGCAGACGGAGACGCTCAACCCGGACGGCCCGCCCTGGCGCCGCTTCTACGAGACGCCAGGAGACCGGCGGCAGGCGCTGCTCGCGTACGGGCGCGAGGTGTTCGGCACGGACTTCCTGGATGTGATTCCGCTGCGCTCGGAGGCAGGGGACGTGGACGGCGTGGCGTATGTGTTGCCGGCGTCGCCGCACTTCAACGCGAAGCAGAAGCACCGCGTGTACCTGAAGCAGATGCTGCTGTCGGAGAGCGCGGAGAACCTGCTGCCGGAGTGGGCGTTCTTCGTGAAGTGCGTGGTGAACGCGAACGGCCTGAGGCCCACCGCGAGCCGCGAGTCCTTCTACGAGGACTCGGTGCTGGCGAAGGCGCGCGAGGCCCTGGGGCAGTCCCTGCGCAAGTATCTGATGGACCTGGCGCACGAGGAGCCCCGGGCGTTGCAGCGGTTGATTGCGCTGCACGGGTTGTCGGTGAAGGGGCTGGCGCTGGACGACGACGACTTCTACCGGCTGGTCATCCACTGGCTGCCTTTTGAAACATCGCTCGGGGTGATGACGCTGGCGGACTACCGGAAGTCGTGGCCGGTGGTGCGCTACACGCCGACGCTGGACGGGTTCCGGCAGGTGGCACGGGTGGCGGCGGCGCAGGGGCTGTGCGTCTTGAATGCGGCGTACACGCACGACACGGCGCTGCTGGAGAAGCTGCCGCACGTGGTGCCGGAGGCGCAGGTGGCGCCGTTCTCGTCGGCGGACCTGCCGCAGAGCTTCGAGGAGCTGACGCTGGACGAACGCGAGGCCGTCTACCCGCTGCTGCGCCTGGCGGAGCGGGTGCTGGCGCCGTTCCGCTGCGGCGTGGAGGTGAAGAAGTTCTTCCCGGCCGAGGTGCCCACGCTCTACAGCTCGGACGCGGAAGGCGCGTTCAAGCGGGACGCGGAGCGGGCGCGGGAGGAGTCGGACGACCTGTACGCGGGCGTGCTGGACGGGGTGATGGCGGGCACGGGCGGACAGGAGCGCGCGTTGCTCTGCCTCAACCTGCACAACCCGGTGGTGCGCCGGCTGGCGGCGGTGGAGGGGCGGGAGCTGCTGAAGCTGTCGGTGGAGATGCTCTACGTGCAGGCGCTGCTGTTGGGTCAGCACCCGCTGAACGCGCAGGAGATGGCGCTCTTGAACCACGGGCTGCTGGGGCTCATCTCGGCGCGGCTGGATGACAGTGGCGGCGGTGGGGGTGGGTCGTCGGGCCCGGGCTCGCGGGGGATGCACTGATGGCGGACTGGCGCCAGCAGGTGGAGGCCCTGCGCGGGCAGGCGGAAGAGCTGCCGGAAGGCGACGCGAAGGTGCGCGCGCTGGAGGAGGCGGTGCGGCTGACGGACGCGCACGGCGACGTGCCGCTGGGGTACGAGCTGCGGGACGCGCTCATCGACGCGGCGACGTTCGGGGGCTATCCGGACAAGGCGCTGGTGGCGTTCGCGTGGTGCCGGGGGCAGCAGAAGAAGGACCCGCAGCGGTTCGACCCGGAGGACATGCTCTGGAAGCAGAAGTGGGTGGTGGGCCGGCTGGACGAGTTCCCGCACATCAGCCGCAAGCAGATCTCCGACGCGCTGGATGACGTGGACCAGAGCTTCGCGAAGCTGGACGCGGGCAAGCGGGCGGCGCTGAAGCTGCGCTACCAGATGGCTCGGGACATGGGGGACACGGAGGACGCGGAGCGCCTGTGGGAGGCGTGGCTCGTCGCGCCCAGGGACCACCTGACGGACTGCCGCGTCTGCGAATTGGACGACGAGTTGGACCACCACGTGGACAAGGGCGAGTGGGAGCAGGCCATCCAGAAGGCGAAGCCCATCCTGGACGGGCGCCAGTCCTGCGCGGAGATTCCGCACCTGACGCTGGGCACGTTGCTGTATCCGTTCTTCAAGCTGGAGCGGATGAAGGAAGCGCGGGACTGCCACATGCGCGGCTACGCGATGGTGGCGAAGAACCGCGAGTTCCTCGCCACGGTGGGAGAGCACCTGGAGTTCCTGGCGCTGACGGGCAACCTGTCACGAGGGCTCACGCTGCTGGAGAAGCACCTGGGCTGGGCGCTGGAGCACTCCAGCTACCGGGACCGGTTCAGCTTCTACACGGCGGCGTCGTTCCTGGTGGGACAGGTGGTGGCGGACGGCCGCGACGAAGTGAGCCTGAGATTGCCGCGCGCGTTCCCGCTGCACGCGGTGGACGGAGGCTACGGGACGCGGGCGCTGAAGGACTGGCTGGAGTCGCAGGCGCGCGACATCGCGGCACGGTTCGATGCGCGGAACGGGACGAAGCGGTTCACGGGACTGCTGGCGCGCAATGAGGTGCTGGCGAAGGAAGCGCGGTTGTTCCCGTTGGATTGAAGGGAGTGCAGCAGCATGAAGGGCTCAAGCTGGACGACTGCCTCCATCATCTGGCTCCTCCTGCTCGCGCCCCAAGGCCGGGCTGAAGAAGCAGAGCTACCTCCTCCAGGAGACTGCACCAAAGACGTCTGGCGCGAATTGAGCAAAGCGGTTGGCACGGCATGCAAGACCCAGAGCATGAGCTGCAACGCAACAATGTCCTGCGTGGACTTGACGGTTCAATGGAACCGTTTTGAGAACTGAATCCAAGCCCGTAGGACCTTGATGAATCGATGCTTTCGCGGCGGCGATGCGGAGCATCGGAGCGTCCTTGAAGGCTATGAGAGAGGGCAAGCTCGCTGCACGGAGTTCATTCGCGTCCGATGCAGTCCCAATGAGAAATGCCAATGAGCGATGACGACCTGCGACGCCTCATAGAGCACGCCTTCTCAGGTGTTCCCCGCCCCGAGAAGAAACGTGTCGCCTATGCACGCGGTGCATGGGAGACGCCAAAACTCGTTCGAGACTTCGGGGGGCGCGATTGGAAGGACGTCCCAATAGAGAAGGTGCGCGACCATGCGGCGCATCTCTCGCTGTTCAGCCCGGAGGCACTCGCCTACTACCTTCCGGCCTATCTCAGCGCGGCGCTCGTGGATCTTGATGTGCGCGACTTTCTCCTGTCCTCATTGACCATCTCTGATGAAGCACAGCCAGACCTACGCGCCTTCTTCCTTCGCAGGTTTGACCGATTGAGCCCGCCCCAAAGGAGCGCCATCCGGATGTTCCTCATCCACATGAGGGACGCATCCACTTCGCCTGTCTCCAAGCAGTCCTGGTCCCAAGCGTTGGAGACGTATTGGGCGAACGGGGATCACGGCGGATCCCTGTAAGACTCGTACCTAGCTGGCATGCCCACCCAGCAGCCACTGGGGAAGCAAGCCAGGGAACTCGGCTTCGAAGGCTTGAACATCCTTGACGAGCTGCTGGACAGACGCGTCGCGCAGTGGCTCTTGGGATTGCAAGGTGTCTGCACACCGGGCACGCAACCACTCGATATCCAAAACCGGGGCGCCTGGCCTTTCCAAAAGCCCTTGAAGAACTCCGGCCAGGTCGCGAACCCAATCTGACATGTGATCAGCGCTTCAACTTCGAGAACGGATTGTTGAACGGCTCCGGCTTCTTCTGCGGCGGAGCCTGATTCGCCGGCTTCTGCGCCGGACGCTGCGGAGCCGGTGAACTGACAGGCTTCGCCTGCGCCGGCCGTCCCGACGGCTGCGGCGCCCCACCCTCCAGCACCGCCCGCACGGACAAGGCCAGACGCTTGCGCGCCAGGTCCACGGACAGGACCTTCACCGTCAGCCGGTCGCCCACCTTGGCCACCTCTGACGGATCCTTGATGAAGCGCGCCGCCAGCTGCGACACGTGCACCAGGCCGTCCTGATGCACGCCCACGTCCACGAACGCGCCGAACGCCGTCACGTTCGTCACCACGCCCTGCAACACCATCCCCTCCTTCACGTCCTCCAGCGTGCGCAGGTCGTCCCGCGTCGCGTGCGCCGTGAAGTCACCACGCGGGTCGCGGCTCGGCTTCTCCAGCTCCGCCAGGATGTCCTTCAGCGTCAGCTCGCCCAGCTCCGGTCCCAGGTAGCGCTTCGCTTCAATCTGGCGCACCAGCGCCGCGTTCCCCACCAGCGACGCCACGTCCACGCCCAGGTCCTTCGCCATCCGCTCCACGACCGTGTAGCGCTCCGGGTGCACCGCGCTCGAATCCAGCGGCTCCGGCCCTCGCACCCGCAGGAAGCCCGCCGCCTGCTCGAACGTCTTCGGCCCCAGGCCGCTCACCTTGAGCAGCTCCCGCCGCGTGGTGAAGCGCCCCTTCGCCGCCCGGTGCGCCACCAGCTTCTTCGCCAGCGACGGCCCCACTCCGGACACATGCTCCAGCAACTGCGGTGACGCCGTGTTCACGTCCACGCCCACCGCGTTCACGCACGAGTCCACCACCTCGCCCAGCTTCTTCTTCAAGAGGCCCTGGTCCACGTCGTGCTGGTACTGCCCCACCCCGATGCTCTTCGGGTCGATCTTCACCAGCTCCGCCAGCGGATCCTGCAAGCGCCGGCCAATCGACACCGCCCCGCGCAGCGACACGTCCAGCTCCGGGAACTCCTCACGCGCCACCTCCGACGCGGAGTAGATGGACGCGCCCTGCTCGCTCACCGACACCACGGGGACCTGCACACCCATCGCCTTCAGCGTGTCCCGCGTGAAGACCTCCGCCTCCCGGCTGCCCGTGCCGTTGCCCACGGCGATGAGCTCCGGCTTGTGCTTGCGCACCACCGCCTCCAGCAGCTTCGCCGCGCGCGCCCGCTCGTCCGCGCTCCGCTCCGAATAGAGCGTCGTCGTCTCCACCACCGTCCCCGTCGCGTCCAGCATCACCAGCTTGATGCCCGTGCGCAGCCCCGGGTCCAACGCCAGCACCGCCCGAGCCCCGGCCGGCGCCGCCAGCAGCAGATGCCGCAGGTTCTCCCCGAACACCCCGATGGCGCCCTTGTCCGCGCGCTCCTTCAGCTCCGCGCGCAGCTCCGACTCCAGCGACGGCCCCATCAGCCGGTCCCACCCATCCTCCACCGCCGCGCGCAGCTCGCCCGCGAACAGCGACTGCGGCCGGGTCACCACCCGTCCGGTGAAGAGCCCCTTCACCTCGTCGTCCGGCAGGCCCAGCTTCACCTTCAGCACGCCCTCCTCCTCGCCGCGCAACAGCGCCAGCACGCGGTGGGACGGGGCCTGGGACAGCGGCTCCTCGTGGCCGTAGTAGTTCTCGAACTTGGTCGTCTCGCCCTTCTTCGCGGGCACCACGTCCGAGCGCAGCGTGCCCCGCCGCGTGCACAGGTCGCGGGCCTCGCGGCGCAGCTTCGCGTCCTCCGCCACCCGCTCCGCGCAGATGTCCCGCGCGCCCGCCAGCGCCTGCGCCACGTCCGCCACGCCCTTGTCCGCGCTCACGTAGGGCTTCACCCGCGCGTCCAGGTTCTCCCCGCGCTGGCCCTCCTGCTTCCACACCAGGTCCGCCAGCGGCTCCAGCCCCTTCTCCCGGGCGATGGCCGCGCGCGTGCGGCGCTTGGGCTTGTACGGCAGGTACAGGTCCTCCAGCTCCGCGCGCGTGCGCGCCGCCTGGAGCGCCTTCTTCAGCTCCGGCGTCAGCTTCCCCTGCTCCTCGATGCTGCGCAGGATGGTGTCGCGCCGCCCGTCCAGCTCCGCGCGCTCCGTGGCCTTGTCCAGGATGGACTGGATCTGAACCTCATCCAGTCCCCCCGTGGCCTCCTTGCGGTAGCGCGCGATGAAGGGGACCGTGCCTCCCTCTTCGTGCAGTGCGAGGGTCCGGTCCACCTGCTCCGGCTTGATGCCCAGCTCCTGGGCCAACGCGGCGGCATAGACGTGCATGGCGCCCGTCTATACCCCGGTCCGCCCGCGCCTCCCAGAGACGCGCCGCTGCCCTACTGCCGCACCAGACGGATGACATCCAAGGCCACGTTGTAGCCCGTGCTCGCCGCGTTCTTCCCAACAGTCGTGAACGTGAACGCCTGGGGCTCCAGGTCCGTGAACGTCACCGTCCCCAGCTCCACCTCCACGAACTGCGTGGTGGCGGAATACTCGTCCCGCGTCCCGCCCACCGCCACCCCGTTCACATCCAGCCGGTACTGCCCCCGCCCGTTGTTGCGCTTGGTCCGCACCCGCACCGCGAACGTGCCCACCGTGCGCGGATAGAGCGTGTACGTCACCTTCGCGCCCACCGCGTTCGTGTTGTGGTAGCGCACCCCGCCCAGCTCCGGCCCCGCCTCAACGCCGGTGGACGACGGGTCCGGGGTGCTCGTCGGCTTCAGGTTCTCCGCCTGGTACACCAGCACCCGCGCGTCATGCTCCACCGCGCGCCCCAGCCGCTTCTGCACCTGGTCCACGTAGAGCGACTGCGGCACCAGCTCGTTCCCGGACTGCGCCACCTCCACCAGGTCCGCGGGGGCCGTCTTCGTCGTCACCGCCGCGTTCACCTCCGTCGCGCTGCCGCGCATCCCAATTACATACCCCTGCCCGTACTGCTGCGAGCGCACCACGCTGTTCCCCCCGTACGGCGGCGGCTTCGCCCCGTTGGTGTTCCAGAACACGCTCTCCGTCGTGGTGACGCCGTGGCTCGTGGTGCCGTAGGGCGAGCGGTCCGCCGCCTCGAAGCGCTCCAGGTACAGCGTGGTGTTGTCCACCAGGTTCGCCGCGCTCAGGTGCATGTGGAAGTCGGACACCTTCTCGCCGTTGGACACGCGGTTGTTGAACAGCACGTTGCCGGTGGTGTGCATGGAGCGGAAGTCGAAGTTGTGCCGCCCGCCGTACGCCACGCTGTCCTTCACCAGGCTGTCGCTGCTCCGGATGGAATACAGGTACCCGTTTCCGCCACCGCCCTTGTACTGGGGCTTGTCGATTTCACACCCCTCCACCGTGACGTTGCGCGCGTAGTTCAGGTCGATGCCGTTGGACAGCACATGCACGTCCTGCGTGTTGGACGGCGGCCGGTAGGAATTGACGCCGCGCACCCAGCCATCCACCACGTGGTTCATCAAGAGCGCCGTGGACTCGTGCACCTGGTACGCGCCGGTGCCCTGCACCGTGTAGTCCTCCTCGGCCAGGCCCGGCGTGGGGTTCTCCCGCATGCCGATGGCCAGGTGCTCCACGCCCACCTCCGACAGGTGCGCGGGCACGCGGTACACCCGCGCGTTGTCGCGCATCAGCAGCCCCTGTCGCAGCGGGATGTCCAGCGTCAGCATCCGCGTGGCCGCGTCCACCGCCACCACCCGCCGGTAGAAGGACGGGCCGGGCAGCGACGTCCACTCCGTGCCCATGTTCAGCTCCGCGCTGCGCGTCGCCGTCAGGTCCGCTCGCACCACCACCCAGGTGCCCACGGTGTAGCCGGACACGCTCGCCACCTGGACACGAGTCGCCTGGTTGGGCGCGTCCTGCGTCAGCGCCACCGACGCCGTCGAAGCCGACGTCCACGACACCGTCGTGTCGCGCGGCCCCACCTGCACCACGCGCTTGCTGCGCATGTCCGTGGCGGAGTTGTAGAGGAACGTGGACGTGGCCCCCTGTCCGCGCAGCACCACGTTGCTGTACCGGATGAGCAGCGCGTACGGCTTGCCCACGGGCGGCGCCACCCGGTACGTGCCCCGAGGCAGGTACACCGCCCCGCCGCCCGCCACCGCCCCCGCGTCGTCGAGCGCCTGCTGCAACACCGCCGTCACGTCCGACGCCCCCGTGTTGTCCGCGAAGTACGGCGCCTGCGTCACGTCCAGCACCCGGTCCGTCCGCAACGGCGGCTCCGCCTGCCGCATCTGGTAGCCCGCGTAGGAGAAGTCATGCAGGAACCGCGACGGGTTGCCCGGCTGCGAGTACCCCGGCGTCCACGTCGACGGATACAGCACGCTGCGCCAGGGCGCCGCTTCCGCCACTCCCACGGCCACGCTCAGCCCTGCTCCCAGCAGTCCCTGCCATCCCTTGCGCGCGCCCACGTTGTGCTCCTCCCCGGTGTCGGGTCCGGACTCCCCTCATGGGGAGACGTGCTCAAGGAAATCAAAATAAACAAGGAAAAATCAAAATACCCGTCCCTGCCAGGATTGGGGGGTGGCTCTCCATGAGCGCCCGGGTCAGAATCCGCTTTCCCCCGCCAACGCCTCACCGCCTGTCATTGCTCTTCATGCGCCTCGCACGCTCTTCCTGGCTCTGCCTCCTTCTTGTCCTGACCGCGGCCTGCAACGGCCCCGGCGAATCCCCCCTGCCGCCGCCCGACGCAGGCCCATTCGTGGGCCGGGTCTCCGGGCAGGTCGTGCTCGACGACGCGGCCCCACCGGAGGGAATCACGGTCACGGTGCAGGGCACCGAGCTTGAGGCGACGACCGACACGGAGGGCCGCTTCACGCTGGTGGACGTCACGCCGGGCGCCCATACCCTGATCGTGCGCAAGCCCCTCTACCGTGAAGCAAGTGAAGCCGTGGCGGTGAAGGCGCGTGAGACCACGTCCGCGACGCTCACGCTCCAGCGCGAGCGAGGCGGCCTCACGGGCACCGTGCAGTTGGAAGGAGGCGCCAGCGCGGAGGGCCTCACCGTCGCGCTGACGGGCACCTCGCACCAGACCCAGACGGACGCGCAGGGCCACTTCGTCTTCACGGCGCTGCCCACGGGCTCATACACCGTGGAGGTGCTGAAGGAGACGTATGCGCCGGTCCAGGAGACGGTGGAGGTGGCAGTGGATGCCCAGGCCTCCGTCACCCTGTCCCTCCAGCGCGAGCGCGGGACGGTGGCCGGGACCCTGCAACTGGAGGGCGGAGGGAGCGCTGGGGGCATCGCGGTGCTGCTCGTCGGCACGGACTTCAGCACCGTCACGGACGCGGAGGGCCACTTCACGTTCACCGGGGTCCCCACGGGCACGTACACGCTGCGCGCCCAGCACGCTGGCTACGTCCAGCACGAGCAGCAGGTCGAGGTGAAGACGGCGACGGAAGCCTCTGTCACCCAGACGCTGTCACGCGAGCGCGGCTCCGTGGCGGGCACCTTCCAACTGGAAGGAGTCGCGAGCGCCGGAAACATCGCGGTGCTGCTCGTGGACACGAGCTTCAGCACCCAGACGAATGCCCAGGGACAGTTCAGCCTCACGGGCGTCCCTACGGGCACGTACACCCTGCGCGCACAGCTCAACGCCTACGTCCCGTACGAGCAGCAGGTGGAGATCCGCGCGGGCGCGCAGACCTCCGTCACCCAGACGCTGTCACGCGAGCGCGGCAGCGTGGCGGGCACCTTGCTCCTGGAAGGAGGCGCGGACGCCAGGGACATCGCGGTTCAACTCGTCGGCACGGACCACTCCGCGCTCACGGACTCGGAGGGCCACTTCACGTTCACCGAAGTCCTCACGGGCATGTACACCCTGCGCGTGCGGCGCGATGGCTACGATCCGTATCAGCAGACAGTGGAGGTGCGCGCGAACGCGCAGACGTCCATCTCCCAGACGCTGACCCGCGAGCGCGGCACCGTGGTCGGGCTGTTCCAGCTGGAAGGCGGAGGGAGCGCCGCGGACATCGCGGTGCAACTCGTCGGCACGGAGCACGCCACGGTCACGGACGCGGAGGGCCGCTTCACGCTCACCGGGGTCATTACGGGCACGTATCCCCTGCGCGCCTCGCGCGACGGTTACGCCCAGTACGAGCAACAGGTGGAGGTCCGCGCGAACGCGCAGTCCTCCGTCTCCCAGACGCTGACCCGCGAGCGCGGCACCGTGGCGGGCACCGTCCTCCTGGAGGGTGGCGTCGGCGTCGCGAACATCGAAGTCGCGCTCGTGGACACGGACTTCACCACCCAGACGAACGACCAGGGCGCCTTCGCCCTCACGGGCATCCCCACGGGCACGTACACCCTGCGCGCGCGGCGCGACACCTATCTCCCGTATGAACAGCAGGTGGAGGTGCGCGCGAACGCGCAGACGTCCGTCTCCGGGCTCCTCTACCGGGAGCGCGGCGACGTCACCGGACGCGTCGTACTGGAGGACGGCGAGAGCGCCGCGAACCTCACGGTCATCGCCGACGGCCCGGAGCGGATGGGCACGACGACGGACGCGGAGGGCCGCTTCTCCATGCCCGGGCTGCTCACCGGGGCCTATACGGTCTCCGCCTTCAAGGACCACTACGTCAGCCCGGAGGTTCCCGTGGAGGTCCGCCTGGACGAGCCGGCGACGGTCGAGCTCACCCTCACCCGGGCGGGGGCGCCCACCCTCGTCCTGCCCAAGCTGGCGGTCCAGCGCGGGCACCTGGAGCTGACCGGCTCCGGCTTCGGAGCGCAGCGCGGCGAGTCCCACGTGTCCGTGGGCGGCGTTGAAGTTTCCGACTACTTCTTCTGGTCCGACACCCGGGTGATGGTGCGCGTCCCCGCGAACGTCAGCCCGGGTGTGCGCGACGTCGTCCTGAAGCCCGGCCCGTCCTGGCGGCCCGCCGCCACGGTGTCCCTCCGCGTCGTGCGGCAGCAGACCCTGGCGACCTCGAGCCGCGACTGGAACCTGGGCGTCACGCCTGAGAACACCCTCACCGGATGGGGGCCTTCGGCGCCCCTGGGCGGGCAGCTCCCGACCACGGGCGACATCGTGAGCGTCGCGATGGGGGAGTACTTCGGACTGGGCCTCAAGGCCGACGGCACCGTCATCGAATGGGGCGAGTACTACAGCCCCCGGACGCCGGTGCCCGAGGGCCTCTCCAACGTCGTCGCCATCGCGGCGGCCTCGAACATCGCGGCGGCGCTGCTGCGGGACGGGACGGTCGTGGCCTGGGGCGGCCTCGAGTACGACCGGACGAAGGTCCCCCAGGGCCTCCAGGACGTGGTGGCCCTCTCCGTGTCCATGTACTTCTCGCTGGCGCTCAAGGCGGACGGCACCGTCGTCACCTGGGGACGCAATGAGTACGGGCAGGTCAGCACTCCTCCGCAGGACCTGTCCGGCGTGACGGCCATCGGGGGCAACGCCTTCGGCAGCGCCGCGATCCTCTCGGATGGCAACCTCCGGGGCTGGGACTTCGGCGCCAGCCACAACGGCTACGAGAGCGTCACGGATCCGGTCGGCTTCATCGACCTGCGCGGCGGTTACGATGTCCTCGTGGCCCTCCGGAAGGACGGCACCCTGCGCGCCTGGGGACGCAATGACTACGGGCAGGCGAGCCCGCCCGAGACGCTGACGGGCGTCGTGGACGCGATGCCCATGGGGCCCTTCAACGGCGTCGCGCTGCTCCAGGACGGAACCCTCACGTGGTGGGGCGGGGACGTGAACCCCAACCGGTTGCCCCCGGCCAACCTCATCCTGCGGGTCGCCCCGCGCTGAAGAAGCCCACGGGCACCGCATGAAAAAGGGCCGCGCGGGGAGTGCCCCCACGCGGCCCTTCGCTTCACTTCAGGACCGTCCCGCTCAGGCCGGCTGGATGTCGCTGTTCTTCACGCGGAAGGTCTTCGCGGTGAACTTCGCCTCCAGCTCACTGTCCGCGCGCTTGGAGTAGTCCTTGGCCACCTCTCCGGCGGGGATGAGGTGGAAGGTGGCGAGCGTCTCGTCCGCCTTCACCTCCACCAGCACGAAGCCGTGCGAGTCCGCGTCCGCGAAGCGCAGGCCCGGGTTGGACGCCTGGAGCGTCTTCTCCATCTCCACGACGGCGTGCTGGTACACCGGCGCGCCCGCGGCGTAGCCCGCGCCAATCAGCGCCAGGCTGGCCAGGCTCTTGATGGAGCCGGAGGTGATGGCCGGCGCCGTCAGCGTGGGCACGCCCTCCTCCACCGACGCGAACGACGCGTGGATGTCTCCGGAGAGGAACAGCGTGTTCGTCACGCCCGCCTTGAGCGCGTTGAGCATCACCTTCTTCTTCGTGGGGAAGCCGTCCCACTGGTCCACGCTGAAGTAGAAGCGCTGGCGCAGCGTCGGGTCGCTGATGTCCGCCTGCTGCCGGAAGTCCCAGATGAGCGCCGACAACGACGTGGAGCTCACCACCATCTTCCAGGTGTTCTGCGCCGTGGTGAGGGTCTGCTGGAACCACTCCTCCTGGGCCGGGCCGAACACATCCTCGCTCTTGCCGGCGGTCATCTTGAACTTCACCGCCGCGAACAGGTCGAAGGTGTCCTTCACCACCACGTAGCGCGAGCCCTGGATGTTGAAGAGCGCCGCCTTGCCCATGTGCGCGTACGCCAGGCCCCGGGGCTTGTCCCCGGGCGGAATCACCAGGCCCTTGTTCACCGCCGCCAGCACCTGGTTCACGTAGTAGAGCGCCACCGGACCGGTCACCCACTGGCCGGCCTTCTGCGCGGCCTCCGCGTCCGTCAGGCCCGCCGCCTTCGCCTGGCTCAGGTACACGCCCTGGAGCACCTGCTTCTGGTTCGCGTACGCCGCGTCGTCGATGTTCACGTACGCGAACGTGTCCGTCTGGAACGTCTGCTTCACCGCGTCCGGCTGGTCCTGGAGCGCCGCGCCCAGCAGCGTCGCGTCCAGCACCACGCCGCCCGGATACGCGTCCTCCGGGATGAGGTGGTCCGGCCGGTAGCTGCGGTAGTCCGTCACCAGCAGCTTCAGGTGCTTGCCGTACTCGAAGTCACGGTAGATGCGCGAGTTGGGGAAGCGCGGCTCGCTGCCCACGTCGATGGCGCCCGCGCCGGACTGCGCCGTGTCCAGCGGGATGTACTCCAGGAAGGCCTGCTCCGCGTTCAGCTTGCGGGTGAGCTGCGTCTCGTCCCGCTTGCCGTCCTCGTACGTGGCCACGTCCTGCCAGCAGTCGTCGGAGAACTCGTGGTCGTCCCAGACGATGATGAACGGGTAGCGCTCGTGCACGCCCTGCAGCTGCCGGTCCGTGCGGGTCGTCTTGTAGAGGTCGCGGTAGTTGGACAGCGAGTTCGCCGCCAGGAACGCGGTGAGGCCCGTGCCCTGCGGCAGCGCCTCCTCCGGCGCGCTGAAGCGCATGGCCCGGCCGCCGTCGCCGGACTGGAAGGACGTGTCGCCCGTCGTCTCGTAGACGTAGTCGCCCAGGAACACGACGAAGTCCAGGTCCGCGTCCAGCTGCAACAGCCGCTGCCAGGCGTTGTAGTAGCGGCCAATGAAGTCCTGGCAGCTGGCGAAGACGAACTTCACCGGCACGTCATCCCCCGCCGCGGGCGCGGTGCGCGTGCGCCCGGTGCGCGTGGTGTGCTTCTGGCCGTCCTTCTCGTAGGAGAAGCGGTAGTAGTACGTCGTGCGCGCGGACAGCCCGGTGACCTTCACCTTCACCGCGTGGTCATGCTCCGCCAGCGCCGACAGGTCCTTCTTGTCCAGCACCAGCGTCTTGAAGTCCTCCGTCGGGGAGACCTCCAGCCGCAAGGGCAGGTTGTCCCCGGCGCGGTCCTTGTCCTCCACGCGCACCCACAACACCACGCTGTCCGGACGCGGATCCCCCGACGCCAGCGACTGCGGGAAGTAGGGCGAGCCATCCGAAGCGTCCGTCGAGTCGTCGTCGGAGCATCCAAAGGTCGTCGTCGCCGCGACAGCAACCACGGCTTGCAGGAACGTGCGGCGTTTGAAGGGGTTGAACAAGGCGATGGACTCCCGCGGGAAGCAGGGGTGAAGGGGCTCCCGGTCCGCGAAGTCTAGAGTCGCTCCTCCCTCCACACGAAACATCCCGGCGACAGGCCGGTGATGACGGCGCGCGTCACGGACCCAATCCCTCTCACGGTGAAGAAAAAGGGGCCGGCCCCATCGCTGGAGACCGGCCCCTCTTCTCGCTTCACCCGCCGTGCCGCTCCCCCCGGAGGTGCGCGGCGGTCCATTCCACGAAACGCTTCGCGGGCTACTTCACGGCCTTCACGCGCGGGCGCTTCTCGCCTTCGGCCGGCTCGCTGGGCTCCGCCGCGGGGGCCGCCGCACCGGCCGTCTTGCCAATGCCGTACTTCTCCAGCACCAGGCTCTCGACCTCCTTGTAGGTCTCCGGGTGCTCGCGCAGGTACTCCTTCGCGTTCTCCCGGCCCTGGCCGATGCGCTCTCCCTTGAAGGAGAACCAGCTGCCGCTCTTCTCGATGATGTTCTCGTTGGAGGCCAGGTCGATGAGGTCACCCTCCTTCGAGATGCCCGCGCCGTACATGATGTCGAACTCGACTTCCTTGAACGGCGGCGCCACCTTGTTCTTCACGACCTTCACGCGGGTGCGGCTGCCCACCACGTTCTCGCCGTTCTTGATGGCGCCCACGCGGCGGATGTCCATGCGCTGGGACGCGTAGAACTTCAGCGCGTTGCCGCCCGTGGTCGTCTCAGGGTTGCCGAACATCACGCCAATCTTCATGCGGATCTGGTTGATGAAGATGACGCACGTCTGGCTCTTGGAGATGGTGCCCGTGAGCTTGCGCAGCGCCTGGCTCATGAGGCGGGCCTGCACGCCCATGTGCGCGTCGCCCATCTCGCCCTCGAGTTCCGCCTTCGGCACGAGCGCGGCCACCGAGTCCACCACCAGCACGTCGATGGCGCCGGAGCGCACGAGCATCTCCGCGATTTCGAGGCCCTGCTCACCGGTGTCCGGCTGGGACAGGAGCAGGTCGTCGGTGCGCACGCCCAGCTTGCGCGCGTAGCCCACGTCCATCGCGTGCTCCGCGTCGATGTAGCCGCACACGCCGCCCTTCTTCTGCGCTTCCGCGACGATGTGGAGACACAGCGTCGTCTTGCCGGACGACTCCGGCCCGAAGATTTCGATGATGCGTCCGCGCGGCACGCCGCCCACGCCCAGGGCGATGTCGAGCGAAGTGGACCCCGTCGAAATGGCCTGGACGTCCTTCATCATGGGCTCGTCGTTGCCGAGCCGCATGATGGACCCCTTGCCGAACTGACGCTCCACCGCCGCCAGCGCCAGCTCGATCGCCTTTTCCTTCTCCTGATTCACGGCCATTTCTCGTCGCTCCTTGGAAGAGTGGACCACCCCGGTCCACCTGAACGCGCTTTTAGTACGCGATGGGTAGACCCTAGTCCACCCCTCTGACATCCGTTTCGGGTCCTGGCGGTCAGCTCTTGCGCAGGGCAGCCAGGAAGGCGGCCACCAGCCCGCCCAATCCGGCCGCCCAACCCGCCGGAACCTCTGGCACCAGCACCATCCCCAACCCGACCCCGGACACCACCGTCAGCAGCGCCAGGGCTCCGCGATACAGGGGAGAGCCAACGGAGGCAACCGTCAGCACGGTCAGGGACAGCAGGGTCAAGAGCCCCTGCAGGATGAGCAGCCCGCCGGGCACGACGACGCCTGTGAGCCCCAGCACCACCTGGAGCGCCAGCGCCCCCAGCCCCATGGCCAGGGCCGGGAAGGGCCCTCCCCTGGGAGGCGTCAGCCGCGCGCCCGGGACGGGGGCGTGGGTGAGGTGCTCCAGGTCCTCCGGGCGCACCTCCAGCGCGTAGGGGAAGCCCAGGGACAGCAGGGACTCCACCGCCGTGGCCCGGCAGGAGCGCCCGTCCGAGTCCACCAGCCCGTCCAGGTTGCCCCCCTCCAGCAGCCGGTGGAAGGCGTCCGCCTCCGTCCGGCCTCCGCCCTGCGCCCCCAGCTCCTCCAGGAGCTGGTTGAGGTTCCAGGCCAGGCGCTTCTGTTCGTCCCCCTGCGCCCGCCGGGCCTGCTGCGCCAGCAGGTACATGGGCAGCGGCGAGTCCGTGGGTGGGGTGGGCGTGCCGCCCTGCGCCTGAGGCTCCGACGCGGCCTCCCAGGCCGCCAGGTCCGACGTGGGCTCCGCCTCCCCTGCCGGGTGGGGAGCCGGTGTGCGCGAACGTGGGCGGAAAGCATCGGACACGGTGGCGAAACTGTAACCGGGGCGCCCCGTGGGGTTCAAAGTGGGCGGGCCCGCAACTTCCAGCGGGCAACGGGGTTTGGGGCCTCACGGATGGATTGGGACCCGGACACGCAGGCGATGCTGAAGGTGGCGGCGGGCGACAGGCAGGCCTTCGCCTGGCTCTTCGACCGGCACCACGCGAGCGTGGCGCGCTTCGCGTTCCGCTTCGTGGGGGACGCGGCGCGGGCGGAGGAGCTCACGCAGGACATCTTCGTGAAGCTCTACCGCCACGCGCGCGCCTACAAGCCCACGGCGAAGTTCAAGACGTTCCTCTTCCGGGTGGCGACGAACCACTGCCTCAACGAGCTGCGGCGCGGCGAGTACCGCGTGGCGCGCCTCACGGCGGAGGCCCCGGCGGAGGAAGACGTGGGCGCGATGCGGATGCCAGGGCCCGACGGAGACCGGCCCGACCAGGCGCTGAGCGGCCGGGAGCTGGAGGCGGCGGTGGGCCTGGCCCTGAAGGACTTGAGCGACCGCGAGCGGGCCGCGTTCACCATGTGCCGCTTCGAGGGCATGGCGTACCGGGACATCGCCGAGGCGCTGGAGGCGAGCGAGGCCGCCGTGAAGAGCCTCATCCACCGGGCCACCCTGGCGGTGGCGCGCAGGATTGAAGCGTTGCAGGCGGGCACCGTGCCCGCGAGGAGTCGGGCATGAGCTGTGCGTTCGAAGAGGACCTGACGGCCTGGGTGGACGGGCAGCTGCCGCCCCCGCACCGCGCGAGAGTGGAGGCCCACCTGGGCACCTGCGCGGAGTGCCAGGCGACGGAAAGGCTCCTGCGCCTCACGGTGGCGCGGATGGCGGAGCTGCCCGCCTTCACGCCCTCCCCTTCCGCCCGGCGCGAATTGCTGGCGAGGGTGGACGCGCTGCCGCCCACCTGGCGCGAACGGTTCGCGCACCTCTTGAGGCCCGGCGTGCTCGTACCCTCCGCGGGCCTGGCCGCCGCGGTGGTGCTGACGCTGCTCGTGGCCGGGCGCACGCGCGTGGAGGCGCCCGCGCTGGAGGAGTGGGACCCGGGCGCGCTGGAGGTGGCGGCGAACCTGGAGTTCGTCGAGGACTACGAAGTGCTGGGGCTGGACAGCTCCGAAGACCTGGAGGTCGTCGAGAACCTCCACGAGCTGGGGGTGCCGTGATGCTGGGAAGGATGACCGTCGGCGTGCTGGCGGCGGCGCTGCTCATCGGCATGTCCGCCTCCGCGGCCAACGCCCCCGCGCCCACCGCCGCGGAGCGCTTCGAGAAGCTCCCGCCGGAGCAGAAGGAGGCCCTGCGCGCGAGGCTGCGCGAGTTCAAGGCCATGTCCCCCGAGGAGCAGGCCCGCGTGCGCGCGAACCTCCAGCGCTGGCGGCAGCTGCCTCCAGAGGAGCGCGAGCGGCTGAGGAACAACCTGCGCGACTTCCGGAAGCTGTCGCCCCAGGAGCGGCAGGCGGTGCGTGAGCAGGTGCGCGAGTTGCGCGGCCTCCCCCCGGAGCGCCGCGCGGAGCTGCGCGAACGGGTGCGCGCCTACCTCAAGGAACACCCGGAGCGCCGCGAGCAGATGCTGGAGAACATGCGCCGCTGGCGGCGGATGTCTCCGGAGGAGCGACAGGAGGCACGCGAGCGGCTGCGCGAAAGGCGGCGCAACCCGTGAGGCCCGCGCCCTGGTGGCTGCTGCTGTTCGCGCTGGCGGCTGGCGTGCCCGCGTCCGCGCAGCAGTCCCCGCCATCCGACGAGGTCCCCGCGCCCGCGAAGGCCGTGCCCCCGGAGGCCTCGCCTCCGCCCACCGAGCCCCGCCGGC
>NZ_RAVY01000426.1:0-597 GCF_003611625.1 Corallococcus sp. CA054B | reverse complement strand
AGAGGTTGCGGGGAGAGGTGGCTGTTAAGCACCACTCGCACACAATTTCGGCTTTGGACTAGGGTGCTCGGCCTCGTCGTCGGCGGAGCAGAAGGCCAATCAAGGTATGTCGAAGAAGCGCGTTCACGAAATCGCCAAGGAGCTCAAGAGCCACGGGATTGAGCTCGACAACAAAGAGGTTGTGACCGAGCTCGCCGGGCTGGGTTACGACGTCAAGAGCCACTCGTCCTCTCTGGACGATGACCAGGCCACCGCCGCGGTCCAGAAGATCCTGGACAAGCGCAAGCCCAAGCAGGCTGCTCCTCCCGTTGCCGCCAAGGGCTTCGTGGTGCGCCGCAAGGTCGGTCCTCCCGCGGGCATGTCCGCCCCGGAGAGCCAGGACGCCTACGCCCAGGCGAACGAGCCCGCCTACGAGTCGGAGCCCGAGCCCCAGGCCGCGGCTCCCATGGAGCCGGAGGCCCCGCAGGCGCCTGTCGCCGTGGAGCCGCCCACCGCCGTGGAGCATGCCCCCGAGGCCCGCGCCCCGGAGGCCCCGGCCGTGACGGCCACGCCTCCGGAGGCGACCGTCGCCTCCATCGCCGCTGCCCCGGAGGCGCC
>NZ_RAVY01000425.1:0-608 GCF_003611625.1 Corallococcus sp. CA054B | reverse complement strand
GCGAAGAGGTGCCCCGAGTAGACGTCCTCCCCCCACGCCGTGCGCACCAGCGCCATGAGGCCGTCAATCGACTTGCGCATGTCCACCGGCTCCACCGCCAGCACCACGCGCACCGACGCAGGCAGGGTGAACACGGCTTACCGCCCCAGCGCCGCGACGAGCCGGGCCACGTACGCCACGTCGGTGCCCACGGCGAAGCGCACCCGCGCCCCGCTTGCCGCCATCACCTCCACCACCGACTCGGCCGCCGCGGTCGCCGTCGCCACCTGCACCGGCAACAACCGCACCGGCTTCCGCTCGCGCCAGCGCGGCCCGACGTGCCCGGTACACCCACGACTGCAACGTGCTCAGCCGCACACCCCGTGCCAACGCGAACTCCCGCTGCGTCTGCCCGCTCGCTTCAAAGGCCTCCGCGATGCGCGCCCACTCCGGTTTCTCCACCTGCTTCGCCATGCCCGGAAGCGTCCGCCGCGCGCCGCTACCCCGGCAATCCCTCACGGCACGTCGGTAACCGTCCGGCCAGTGACGTGCCGGGACGCTTGAAGACAGGCCCCGGCCGTGCTCGGCGAGCGCCGCGAGGGGCGAGTTGTTCAGGGACTGGGCTGGAG
>NZ_RAVY01000424.1:0-623 GCF_003611625.1 Corallococcus sp. CA054B | reverse complement strand
TCTTCACCCCGCCCAGACCACACGCGCCGGGCGCCCCCCCCTGGAACACCTGCTTGAGCGCCGCGACCTCAATCGGATCCCCCAACGCCGTCGCCGTCCCGTGCGCCTCCACATAGGACACGTCCGACGGCGCCACGCCCGCCACCGACAGCGCCTCGCGGATGACCGCCGCCTGCCCCTGCACCGAAGGCGCCGAGAACCCCGTCTTCGCGCCCCCGTCGTTGTTCAGCGCCGTGCCCAGCACGATGGCCCGGATGTTGTCCCGGTCCGCCACCGCGTCCGCCAGCCGCTTGAGCACCAGCATCCCCACGCCATTGCCCACCGCCGTCCCCGCCGCGTTCACGTCGAACGGCCGGCACCTCCCATCCGGCGCCAGGATGCCGCCCTCCTGGTTGCGGTGCGCCCCCAGCTGCGGCGTGCGGATGGACACGCCCCCCGCGAGCGCCAGGTCGCACTCGCCCGCGAGCAGCGACTGACAGGCCAGGTGCAACGCCACCAACGACGTGGAGCACGCCGTCTGCACCGTCATCGCCGGGCCCGTCAGGTCCAGTTCGTACGACACCCGCGTGGCGAGGAAGTCCCCGGAGAGCCCCAGCGCCCCCGCCAGCCCGGCGGCCACGTCC
>NZ_RAVY01000423.1:0-630 GCF_003611625.1 Corallococcus sp. CA054B | reverse complement strand
GGGGAGGGAGGGTCCAGGGGTGTCGCCCCGCGCCCGCTCCGGTGTGGCTTTTCCGCCGCGAAGGTCCAGGCATGCGTGCTGCAATAGGGCGGACCCATGAGTGAAGCCTTGCGACGTGGATGGACGTGGGGGGCGCTCGCCCTGCTGCCGGCGCTCTGCGCCGGTGCTCCTGCGCTGGCGCAAGAGGAGTCCGCGCCGCGCCGCCTCGTCGAAGCCGAGAGCCCGGACCCGCTGATGGGGGAGTCCGTACGCCGGAAGGATTGCAGGGGAGCGTTCTGCGCGTGGCATGTCCACCATGCGCTGGGGCCCTGCTCGACGGACTATTGCGCCAACGATGCCCTGGTCATCACCGACCGCGAAGGCCAGGTGCTCTGGGAGCCTGACCCCAAGCAGGACTCCATCATCCACCGGACCACGAAGGACGTGCGGTTCATCGCGGAGCGCACGCTCCAGGTCCTCGATTTCAACCCTCCCTACCGCGGGATGGGCTTCGACTCGAGCGCGCCGGCCCAGGACGTCGGGGTCGATCAGTCGTACGTCAGCCGCGGCGTCTTCCGCCTGTCCCAGGATGGCCGGAAGGTGACGCGAGACCTCAAGGCGGCGCGGCTTCCCGCGTGGAGGGTCTCGCAG
>NZ_RAVY01000422.1:0-676 GCF_003611625.1 Corallococcus sp. CA054B | reverse complement strand
AGCCGTTGCCGTGCACTCTCGTGGAGGCGGAAGCGCTGTGCTCGGCGCTGTCGCGCATTGAAGGCGCGGCGCTGCGGCTGCCTTCCAGCGAGGAATGGGAAATGGGGGCCCGTGGACCGGATGGCCGGCTGTTCCCGTGGGGCAACTCGATGCGGGATGACGGGGCTACCCGTGCTTCGCCCTGGGGCGTGGAGAAGCTCGTGGCTTCGCTTCCGCAGTGGGCGCAGGGAGGCCTGCTGTGCGGGGGACGGGAGCAGCCGGTGTGCGCATCCCGTCGCGACGGGGCGCTGGCGGTGGGCGCCGCGCGGTGGGTGATGTCCGCGCCTTGAGGATGTAAAAGCTGTCCTCACCTATCACTGACAAACAGGAATTGGAGATTGCAGGGGCGATGCCCTGGAGTAGGCTTTGCAAGCCTTCGGACGTGGCCTCACGCCGACGCGCCCCCTGCAAGAGCCATGAGCAACCTGCGCGCTTCCATCGAGACGCAAATCCATGCAGCCCTTGCCGTCCTCGGTGCGCGGACGCCTCGAGGTGAACGTGAGCTCTTGATAGGCGATGCCCGCGCCTCCCTGAAGGAGCGCTTGGGATGAGGAATGGCAGTGGGCGTTGGCTGTGGCTGGCGGGACTGCTGTTCGCGGTGGGCTGCGCCACGGCGCCTGTCCCCATCCCCCGACCC
>NZ_RAVY01000421.1:0-701 GCF_003611625.1 Corallococcus sp. CA054B | reverse complement strand
GGGCTGGGGTTGATCGCCGCGGGGCTGGTGCCCATCGCGTTGACGGGCGCGTCGCGAAAGACCATCGGGCCGCTGTACGCGGTGACGCTGACGGGGGCGGGGGTGTTCTCGCTGTCGATGCTGGCGAACCTGTACGCGGTGACGTCGCCGGCGTTCGACCCGGGGCAGGTGCCGGACACGCTGCCGCCGCTGGAGCTGGACCTGGGCTACCAGTACGTGCACGACGCGACGGCGGAGTACCGGAACTTCTTCGCGCTGGGCGCGGTGGCGCGCCTGTCGAGGGTGCGGCTCCAGGCGTCCGCGCGGCTGGCGCCGGACGAGGGCAACACGTTGATCCGCGCGGGCGCGGCGTACCGGCTGTGGGGCGCGCCGGAGCGGACGCCGGGGCTGGGGGACGGGACGTCGTTGGACGTGGAGGGCTTCGCGACCTACCACCGCTACCCGACGGAGGGCTTCACGCTGGGCGGCGGAGAGGTGGGGCTCAAGGGCCGCTACGCGATGGAGCGCTTCGGGCCGCGCTTCGCGGGCTCGTTCGTGGAGGGCGGCGTGGGGCTGTCCGCGCAGGCCTACAGCTACCCGGGGCGCGTGGAGGACGACAACCTGTACGGCCAGCTGCTCTACACGTTCGGCTACGGCGTGTGGCTGGGGCGGGGCGGGCCGCTCAGGGGCGAGGCGGTGCTCTTCTACGACCACCGCAAGGA
>NZ_RAVY01000420.1:0-715 GCF_003611625.1 Corallococcus sp. CA054B | reverse complement strand
GCATCGCGCCCGGCCTTCCACCTCCCGTCGTCACCCGTTGTCGTTGGAGGGGAGCGGCCCGCAGGGCGGGTCGTCCTTGCGCGGCGGGTGGCCGGGCTCGTTGCCCAGGAGCTGGAACAATCCCGTCTGCAGTTTGTCCAGGAGGCGTGACAATTCCTCCACCTCCGGCGGCGCCAGGAAGGCGCGCGCCTGGCCATCCACCCAGTGCGCGGCGAGCTCCAGGGCCTGGATCTCCCGGCGCCCCGCGTCGGTGATCTCCAGGCGCACGCAGCGGCGGTTCTCCCCCGCGCGGCGCTCCACCAGCCCATCCTCCTCCAACCGGTCCACCAGCCGGCTCACCGCGGGCGCGTCGATGAGCAGCCGCTCCGCGATCTGCGCCTGACTGTGGATGCCGTGGATCCCGATGTTCTTGAGCACGAGCAGCTGCATCAGCGGCCGATCCGTTTGCTCTCCCACTTTCTGGGTGAGCAGCCGGACCACTGCGCGTCGCGTCGATGCCACTTGCTCAGCGATGGTCATGGGCGTAAGAGATGATTGCATTCAACAACGGTTGTCAATTACATCTTGACCGCGCGCAGGGAACCCGGGGTGGGTACCACCACTCGCTCCTGCCGGAAAGACCTGCCGCTCCAGAGTATGGCCACCCCCAGCGCCCTTCTCGTCCTCCTCCTCGCCGCCGCGCAGCAGGCGCCGTCCGCGACCCCGGCCCCCCAGC
>NZ_RAVY01000419.1:0-738 GCF_003611625.1 Corallococcus sp. CA054B | reverse complement strand
TGGTGTGGGCCGACGAGACACCCGTGCGCGTGCTGGACGTGAAGAAGACGCGCCAAGGCTACCTTTGGACTTTCCTCACCCAGACGGCGCAAGGTGAGTGGCTCTTGGGCTACCGCTTCAGCCTGGGGCGGGCCAGCACGACGCCGAAGGAAGTCCTGGGCGGCACCCAGGGCGCCCTCGTGGTGGATGCGTACACCGGCTACAACGCGGTGACGCTGCCGGAGGGGAGAAGCCGCGTCGGGTGTTGGGCCCACGTGCGCCGCCGCTTCTTCGACGCGCTCCCCACCGCGCCCGAATCCCGCGAGGCCCTGGACTTCATCCTCGCCCTCTACCGCGTGGAGGCACAGGCTCGGGACGCGGGCCGTGTGCGCACGGACGCGCACCGCGAGCTGCGTCAGCAGCAGAGCCTCCCCGTCCTCACGGCGCTGCGCGCGTGGATGGAAGCGCAGACTCCGCGCCACCTGCCCAAGGGCCCCATGGGCCAGGCCCTCTCCTACGCCCTGAAGCAATGGGACGCCCTGACGCGATTCGTCTCCGACGCGCGCCTGCCCCTGGACAACAACCGCTCCGAGGCGGCGCTGCGCAAGGCCGCCCTGGGCCGGAAGAATTTCCTCTTCGTCGGCCACGAGGCCGCTGGGGAGAACCTCGCCGGCCTCTACGCGCTGGTCGCCACCTGCGAGGCCAACGGCGTCAATCCCGAGACGTACCTCGCGGACGTGCTGCTGCGCGTCCAGTCGC
>NZ_RAVY01000418.1:0-741 GCF_003611625.1 Corallococcus sp. CA054B | reverse complement strand
AAGCTTCCAGGCGCGCAGCTGTGGAACAACTACGGGTGCACGGAAATCAATGACGTGACGTACCACCCTGCGAGCCAGGAGGGCGGGGGGACGGTCTTCGTGCCCATCGGCCGCCCCATCGCGAATACGCGGGTGTACGTGCTGGACGAGCAGCTGCGGCAGGTACCGGTAGGGGTGATGGGGGAGCTGCACGTAGACAGCGTGGGACTGGCCCGAGGGTACTGGGGCCAGCCAGCGCTGACAGCGGAGCGCTTCATCTCCAACCCCTACTCCCGCGAGCCTGGGGCGCGGCTGTACCGCACGGGAGACATGGTGCGGGTGCTGGCGGACGGCTCGCTGGAGTACCTGGGCCGGCGCGACTACGAGCTGAAGGTGCGAGGGCACCGGGTGGACGTGCGCCAGGTGGAGAAGGCCGCCAGCGCGCACCCGGCGATTCGGCAGGTGGTGGTGGCGGGCTGGCCGTTGGGCGCGAGCAACGCACAGCTGACGGCCTACCTGGTGCCAAGGCCGGGCATGGCGGTGGAACCGAAGCAGGTGCGCGAGTACCTGTCAGAGCTGCTGCCGACGTACATGGTGCCGACGCTGTACACGGTGCTGGAGGCGCTGCCGCGGCTGCCCAACGGGAAGCTGGACCGGCTGTCCCTGCCAGCACCGGACCTGACGAGCAGCCGGGAGGAGCACGTCGCTCCACGCAGTGCGGTCGAGCAGAAGCTCGCGGCACTCTTCGGCGAAGTCCTCGGC
>NZ_RAVY01000041.1:0-54460 GCF_003611625.1 Corallococcus sp. CA054B | reverse complement strand
TCTTCCACGACCTCAAATGCTTTCGCGCCGCTGCCACCCGTTACGACAAGACAGCGACCTGCTACCTCGCCGTCCTGCACGTCGCATCCATGCTTCTCTGGCTGCGTTAATCAGGGACAGCCCCTAGTCCACCGCGAGAGTAACCGCCTTCGCCCTGCGACGGCGGTGCTACGGGTGCTTGAATGAGTGCCTGCGATGACTCAACTGTCGTCAGGATTGGTGTCTTTGCCGGGGCCTCGCAGTTCATAACGACGTTCGGCGACAGGCTCGAAAATTCTACTGGTGCCTCCGGCCGCCCCGAAGCCGGCGTCCTTGTCCGCGGCCCGCAGCGCGCCCGCGACGACACGGACGGGTTGCGCCGGGAAACCCTCCTTGGGCATCCGAATGACACCCAGGCGTCGCGCTCGGCGCGCATCGGCCAATTGGACGATTTCTTCGGGAGCGGTGTCGAGCCCGTCCGGCTCGACATGCACATGGACGACCTCTCCCGTGTCCACGTCATAGACAGCATACGAAACCATGGTCATGGCGTCCTCCCTGTTTCACAGGTCAGGTGATGTCGTAGACAACGCCTTCCCCCCTGTGGAGCCCGCCGTCGCCTCGGAGCTTCACCGTGACCCGAACGGCGTTGTTGATGAGTTCAACGATGCCGAGGTTCGAGATGCTGGTTTCTGGCGGGTCGGCCGGATCATCTCGGATTCCGCAAAGGATCTGATCTTCGCTTCGCATCGTACAGACGGTAGAAATGAAAACCTGACCCAGCTCACTGCCAGCCTTGCCAGTCAGGGCGCCTGTCACGAGGTAGCGACGTCCGCGATCGAGTGAGATTGTCTGTGAGATTGATATACGCCCCCGCGTCCACATCCAGTATGTCGCGTGTACAAACATCAGGGCCTCCTCTCACACACAGCGTAGGCCTCGTGCTTTCAATGCGCACGGAGCCAGGACTCGACGTGCCGCAGACCGCCTCACAGGGCATGCGACGAGTGCCTGCCAGCTATCTCCCCCACACAACTCTTCGCCCGCGCCAATAGGGAGGCAGGGGCGGGGTGCTGGCCTGCTCGTCCACACATCGGCATCACCGGACTGTCGGAGGTATTCGGCCTCGCCGCCCTCCTCAGAGGTTCCGCGCCAGCCGCTCCCGCGCCTTCACGATGGCCGCGGTGCGCGTCGTCACCTCGAGCTTCGAGAACACGTTGCGCAGGTGCCACTTCGTGGTGGAGAGCGCCACGTTGGAGCGCTCGCTGATCTCCTGGTTGCTCAGCCCCTGGGCCAGGAGCTTGAGCATCTGGAGCTCCCGCTCGGTCAGCGGCTCCAGCGGCGCGCTGGGCAGGGGCGTGATTCCGGCCGGCCCGCTGGGGCCCAGGGACAGCAGGTCGTGGTACCGCTGGGTGTAGCGCGCGGGCAGCACGTGGCTCAGCTTGCGCTGCGTGGCCGCCGCGACGATGACCTCCTGCAAGCCCGGCGTCTCGTCGAACACGCCCCGGCTGAAGCCGAACCGCGGCACCAGCGCGAACCCCCGGTTCACCGCCGCGAACGCCGCAGCTGGGTCTCCCGCGCGCCAATGACACACCGCCAGCGCGGCCAGCAGCGCCGTCTCCCGGGCCACACAGCCCGCGTCATGCGCGCTGGCCCGCAGCGTCTCCAACAGCCCGTGCGCCCGGTCGTGCCGCCCTTTCGCCATCAGCACCCACGCCTGCGCCACCCCCAGCTGCTCCCAGGTCTCGTCGTAGAAGCGCCGCTCGCTCCACTCGCCCCGGCGCATGCGCTCGCCCAGGTCGAACTCCCGCGCCACCGCCTTCATCCTCGCGGGGGATTGCTCCACCAGCGACAGGCGGATCTTCTCGCCGCAGACATGGGCCAGGAAGCGCGTCTGGTGCCCGCATTCGAGCACGCTGTGCAGGTAGTCCAAGAGCTGCCAGGCCTCCGCGTACTTCCCTCGGATCGCCTTGAGGCGGGCCAGCACCAGGTAGGCCACCGCGAAGGTCTCGAACACCGCCGCCTGCGACAGGAGCGGGAGAACCTCGATGCAGAGCGCCTCGGATTCATCCAACCGGTTCTGATCGTAACGGGTGGTGGCCAGCGCCGTCGCCGCGTTCACCCACACCGGGTTGCGCCGCCCGCGGCTCGCGCGCTCGAACGCCGCCTCGCACCGGTCCGACGCGTCCTTCATGTGCCCCTGCGCCCGGTCCGCCAGCACGATGAGGACGTCCGTGTAGCCCACCATGTATGGGTTGTTCAGTCCGGCCAGCGTCTCGCGCGCGACGGAGGCGAGCCGGCGCATCGCATCGAACCGGTTCTGCCGGAGCGCCTGGTAGGCCTTCGCCGCCAGCACCGAGCCCGCCATGAAGACGTCCGGGTCCTCGTCCCCGGGTGACGTCTCCAACTCAATGTCAGACGCCGGTGCCGAGTCCGACAGGACGGCGTGCAGCAGCGCGAGCCGGGAGAGCTGTCGCGCCAGCCGCTCACGCTCCGGGTCCGCCGAGGCCGTCTGGAGCCGGCGCTGCGCGTCCTGCAATGCCAGGGAGGCCGGCGCGAAGCCGCGGGACAGGATGAGGCACGCGATGCGCGCCACGCAGATGGCCGGCGCGTGGAAGGTCTCCTCCGCGGTCAGCTTCGCCGTCCAATGGAGCACGGAGGCAATCTCGCCCTCGCGCATCCACGCCTCCGCGCAGCGGGCCGTGAGTTCCAGGCACCAGCTCCGGTCTCCGGAAGCGAACGCGTGCGTCAGGGCCTCGTCCGGCAGCGCGTGCTCGGCGAACCATGCGCTCGCCGCGCGGTGCAGCCGGGGGATGCGGTCGCCATACGTGCACGCGAGCTGCGTGCGCAGGAAGTCGAGGAACAGCGGGTGGTACCGGTACCACTGCTGCTGCGTGTCGAGCGACTGGATGAACAGCTGCGCCCGCTCCAGCTCCGCCAGCAGCGCCGGCCCCTGGGTGATGCCCAGGAGCGCGTTGCACAGCTCTCCGTTGAGCCGGTCCACCACCGAGCTCAGCACCAGGAACGCGTGCACCTCCTCCGTCTGCTCCCGCAGCACCACGTCCGCCAGGTACCGCGCCACGTCGTGGTTGGAGCCGACGGCCTTGCGGAGCGCGTCGCTCACGCTGGCGTGCTCGCCCGCGGTCAGCAGGGCCAGCTTCACGCCGGCCACCCAGCCCTCGGTGCGCGCGCGCAGGTACTCCACGTCCTCCGGATTGAGCGCGGCGCCGCACAGGCGCTGGCCCAGCTCATGGATGGCCTCCCCATCCAGGCCCAGGTCGCGGCCGTCGAGCGTCACCAGCTGCTCGGTCAGCTTCAGCTTCGCCAGGTCCAGCTCTGGCGGGCTGCGCGACGAGACGATCCAATGGACGTGCGGCGGCGCGTGGTCCAGCAGGTACGAGAAGGCCCGCACCAGCGAGCGCTCCCGCAGCACGTGGAAGTCGTCAATCACCACGACGAGCTCGCGCCCCAGGTTCCACAGGCTCCGCAGCACCACGGTCGTCGCATGGTCGAGCGGGGGCGCCACCTGCGCGTCCAGCTGGCTCGCGATGTAGGCGTCGAACTCCGGCGCCGCGCGGCGGATGGCCCCGACGAGATAGGAGAAGAAGCGCTCGGGCGCGTTGTCCCGCTCGTCGAGCGACAGCCACGCGAGCAGCCGCGACCCGCCCACCTCGCGGTACCACTGCGTCAGCAGCGTCGTCTTGCCCGAGCCCAGCGGCGCCGTCACCAGCACGAGCGTGCCGCCGACACCCCGTTCAATCTTCCGGAGCGCCGCGCTCCGCGACACGAGCACCGACGCCGTCCGCGGCGGCGAGAGCTTCGTCGGCAGCAGGTGCGAGAGCGGATCGCCCATGGGCACGTTCCCCCTGAGACCGATGGCATTGCCAAGTAGACCACGGTCCGCTCGGGCGGGGGCCGGGGCGCTGGCGCCCCCCATGTCAGGCAGCAAACACCGCAATGCGTCACAGCCCCCCTCCCCTGCCCCTCCCTTCGGAGGGGGCGATGTCGCGGGCCTCACTGGTAATCCCGAGTGCGCAGCTCTTCCCGCTCACCCAGGAGATCCCCATGGTCCGTACCCCGCAAGTGGGCCCGAGCAAGAACCGGTGGCGCACCCGAGCCGGTCTGCTGTGCGCCGCCACATCGCTGTTCGTCGCCTCCCCCGCCGCAGCCCAGGCGCCCTCGTTCATCGAATTCGAGAGCGCGCACGTGCGTCCGTTGGCCCTCTCTCCGGACGGGACGAAGCTGTTCGCCGTCAACACGCCGGACAACCGCCTGGAGATCTTCAACGTCACCAGCGCGGGCCTGTCGCTCGCGGCGGAAGTGCCGGTGGGCCTGGAGCCCGTGTCCGTCGCCGTGCGCAACAACACCGAGGTCTGGGTGGTCAACCACCTGTCCGACAGCGTCAGCGTGGTGAGCGTGAGCGGCACGCCGCACGTGGTGCGCACGCTGCTCGTGGGTGACGAGCCGCGCGACATCGTCTTCGCCGGCGCCAACGGCAATGCGTTCATCACCACCGCGCACCGCGGCCAGCAGCGCACGGATCCGTCCATTGCCTCCGTGCCCGGCGCGGGGGATCCGCAGCTCACCACGCCGGGCGTGGGCCGCGCGGACATCTGGGTCTTCAACCCCGCGGCCCTGGGGACGACGCTGGGAGGCACGCCCGTCCGCATCCTGACGCTCTTCGGCGACACGCCGCGAGGCCTCGCCGTCAGCCCGGACAAGAAGACGGTCTACGCGGGCATCGCCCAGTCCGGCAACCGGACGACGACCATCAACATGGACAGCGTGTGCAACGGCTTTGGCAGCGCGGGCGTGTGCCTGGTGCAGCCGGACTCGTTCCCGTGGGGCAACAACCTCTTCCTGGGCGGCCTGCCCGGTCCGTCCACGAACGCCCAGGGCGCGAAGGCGCCGGAGACGGGCCTCATCGTCAAGTGGAACAGCGCCACCAACCGCTGGGAGGACACGCTCGGCCGCAGCTGGAACAACGGCGTGCGCTTCAACCTGCCGGACAAGGACGTCTTCGCCATCGACGCGGACGGCCTGCAACAGAAGGCGTTCTACACGGGCGTGGGCACCACCGTCTTCAACCTGGCCACCAACCCGAAGACGGGCGCGGTGTACGCGACCAACAGCGACGCCAACAACCTCACCCGCTTCGAGGGCCCCGGCACCTTCGGCGGCAGCACGGTGCAGGGCAACATCGCGAAGATGCGCATCACCGTCATCAAGGGGACGACGGTGTCTCCCCGCCACCTGAACAAGCACATCGACTACTCGAAGCTGGCCGGCGATCCCGGCTTCGACCCCACGGCGAAGAACCACAGCCTCTCCACGCCCACGGAGATGGCCATCTCCAGCGACGGCGCGAAGCTCTACGTGGCCGCGTTCAGCTCCAGCAAGGTCGGCGTCTTCGACACGGCGGCGCTGGAGGCGGACACCTTCAATCCCCGGACGGCCAGCGCCAACTACATCCCGGTGAGCGGCGGCGGCCCCAGCGGCCTGGTGCTGGACGAGGCGCGCAACCGCCTCTACGTGATGACCCGCTTCGACAACGCGGTGAAGGTCATCGACCTGGGCACGAAGAGCCAGGTGGCCTCCGCGGCGCTCTTCAACCCCGAGCCCACCTCCGTCGTGCAGGGCCGTCCGTTCCTCTACGACGCGAACTTCTCCTCGGCGAATGGAGAGGCCTCCTGCGCCAGCTGCCACATCTTCGGTGACAAGGACGAGCTCGCCTGGGACCTGGGCAACCCGGATGACCCGGTGACGACCAACGCCATCGACAAGCGGCTCGCGAGCAACCTGGAGATTGGCGCGTTCCGTCTGCTCACCGGCCACCCGAGCTCGGACGTCAACGGCACCGGCAACCAGAACTCCTTCCACCCGATGAAGGGGCCCATGACGACGCAGACCCTGCGCGGCATGTCCACCTCGGGCGCCATGCACTGGCGCGGGGACCGGTCGACGGGCTTCTTCGGCTCGGGTTCATATGACGAGGCCCTGTCGTTCAAGAACTTCGTCGTCGCCTTCCCCGGGCTGCTCGGCCGCGCGGATCAGCCCACCGAGGCGGAGATGAACCAGTTCACGAACTTCCAGCTCCAGGTGCAGCTGCCGCCCAACCCCATCCGCAAGCTGGACAACTCGCTCACGTCCACGCAGGCGGCCGGCCGCGACTTCTACTTCGGCAGCCGCCGCGTGGACGGCCTGGCGATTGGCAGCAACACCGGCTTCAACTGCAATGGCTGTCACGCCATCGACGCCGCGCAGGGCTTCTTCGGCACCGACGGTCAGGCGAGCTTCGAGGGAATCAGCCAGATCATGAAGATTCCCCACGTGCGCAACATGTACACGAAGGTCGGCATGTTCGGCTTCCCGGACAACAGCTTCTTCCAGCATTCGGAATCCGGCCCCATGGGCGACCAGATCCGCGGCTTCGGCTACACGCACGACGGCGCGGTGGACACGCTGTTCCGCTTCTTCAGCGCCATCGTCTTCTCCAACACCAGCATCGGCGGGCCGCTGGTGGGCTTCCGCAGCGACACCGAGCGCCGCGAGGTGGAGGCCTACATGATGGCGGTGGACTCCGACCTGGCGCCCATCGTCGGACAGCAGGTGACGCTCACGTCGACGAACGCCTCCGCGGTGGGAGCGCGCATCGACCTGCTCATCGCCCGGGCGAAGGCGCCCTTCGTGTCGAAGATCCTCGGCGGCTCCACATATGAAGCCGACCTGGTGGCGAAGGCCGCCATCGGCACGCGCGTGAAGGGCTTCCTCTTCGACCGCGCAGCCGGCACGTGGAAGCCGGACGACGGCACCGCCAACCTCACCACCACGGCCCTGCGCGCGCTGGCGAACACGCTGGGCCAGGAGGTGACCTTCACCGCGGTGCCTCCGGGCTCCGGCACGCGCATCGCGCTGGACCGGAACCTGGACGGCAGGCTCGACGGGCAATGACAGATTGACGTGGATGGCCCCCTGCCCCGCCACTCCGGCACGCCCGGGGAGGCGGGGCTTTTTCGTGTCCACGGGTGCGGGACTCTCAAATAACTGAGATGTCTGTCGGCGCGGCCCCTCCGGAAAACGATGGGATGACCATGGCCTGACGTCTGCATCAGCGCCGGGGACTCAATCCCAGGAGGACGCAGATGCGACTCACCGTTCCATTGATGGCCCTCACCGCGCTGCTGGTGGCTTGTGGGGAGGTCGAAGTCTCCCTTTCCACGGACGCCACGGAGTACCGCCCCGGTGACACCGTCCAGCTCGAGCTGCGCAACGAGGGCACCCGCGAGGTGGGCTACAACCTCTGCTTCGTGCGGGTCGAGCGCAGGGAGGACACCGGGTGGAGCCACACACCGCACCTGGGCGAGGACGAGGCATGCCAGGCCAGCCAGCACACGCTGAAGGCCAGCGCCCGGGCCCATGGCACGCTGAAGCTCCCCTCGGAGCTGGCCGCCGGCGAGTACCGCATCGTGCACGACGTGGACACCCTGGAGACCGACGCCCAGGGGCGGAGCGTCCAGGAGCCGGTGAGCAGCAATTCCTTCGTCATCGCGCCGTGACGCTCGTGTTCCATTGCTCGACCATCAGGTCGATGAAGCGCCGCACCTTCGCCGGCAGGTGACGTTTGCTGGGGTAGAGCGCCATGATCGGGACGTGCTCCGTCTCACAGGACGGAAGCAGCGCCTTGAGCCGCCCGGCCGCCAGGTCTTCGTCGACCAGGAAGCCGGGAAGATAGGCGATGCCCAGCCCCGCGACGGCTGCGTCCCGGATCGCCTCGCCACTGTCGAGCCGCAGGCGGCTCCGTCCTTCCACCTTCACTGTGGAGCCGCCCTTCTGGCGCAGGTGCCAGTGCTGCCGTCGCGTCCGGCTGCTGAAGACCAGGCACTCATGCGCGGACAGGTCCTCTGGCGTGCGGGGTTCGCCGCGCGCCTCCAGGTAGGCGGGCGCCGCGCAGACGAACACCGGGTACCGGGCCACGGTCCGCGAAACCAGGCGCGTATCGGTGCTGGAAGCATTGATGCGCACCGCCAGGTCGTAGCCCTCCTCGATGATGTCCGAGACGCGATCGGAGAAGCTCACCTCCGCCTGCACCTCGGGCCAGGTCCGCAGATAGTCCCGCAGCAAGGGAAGGACATGCAGTCTGCCGAACGCGGCGGGCAGCGTGAGCCGCAGCAACCCTCGGGGAGTCCCCGTGCGCTGCCCGACGCTGGCCTCCGCGTCGTCCAGGGCCGCGAGGACCTGCAGGCAGTGCTCATGGAAGACGCGGCCCTCATCGGTGAGGCTCAGCTGCCGTGTCGTGCGGTTGAGCAGGCGCACCCCCAGGCGGGACTCCAGTCGGGCCAGGGCCTTGCCCGCCGCCGAGCGCGTCAGGCCGAGGGCCTCTCCGCCGCCCACGAAGCTGCCCGCGTCCACGACGGACATGAAGGCGAAGATCTCATCCAGGTGGGCGCGCTTCATCGAGGGTGCTCGATTGTAGCGACCGCGTCGCTGGAGAGGGGAACGCTGTTCGTCAATGGGCCCGGTATACGAGTCCGGCACTCGCATCCCCTCTGGAGATCCTCCATGCCCGTGACCCTGCTCAACCCCGATGGAATCATGAAGCCCGACGTGTACCGGCAGGTGGCCATCGCCACCGGCACCCGGCAGGTGCACATCGCGGGGCAGGTCGCGTACGACGCGGATGGCCAGCTGGTCGCTCGCGGCGACCTGGCCGGACAGGTGGCGCAGGCCTACCGCAACGTCGCCATCGCCCTCGCGGCCGCTGGAGCGACGTTCGACGACGTCGTCCGGCTGACGTTCTACGTGGTCGACTGGAAGCGCGAATCGATGCCTGACTTCCTCGCCGGCATCGAGCAGGTCGCCAGGGAGCTGCGGATTTCTCCGGCACCGGCATCGCTGATCGGGGTCTCCGTGCTCTACGAGCCGGGCGTCCTCGTCGAGATCGAAGCCACGGCCGTCGTGGGCTGAGCCGCTTCGGTGCCGCGCCCGCGGGGAACGCCTCTTTCTGAACCCGAGGCGCGCCTGCTGACCTGGAATGGAACGCCGCGCATTGCAAGTGGCTGACGGCCACGCCTATGACAAACAAGGCAATCGCGGCTCAACCAGGAAGGCAAACATGAACTCGACCCAGCTGATGAAGTCATTGTCCGGCCTTGCCCTGTTGGTGGGACTCATCACAGGCACGGCCCTGGCGGTGGTCCCCAGTTCCATTCCGGAGTCCCCGTCCATGGCCGCCGCCGGGCGTGCCTCGGGAGCCACCACCGTGACAGAGGGCGGTGACCCCGCCGCGCCCCGGCCCCGGATCTGCTCCATCTCGTGCAGGGATTGTCTCCTCAGTGAATGCCCCCCGGGCGAGGGCACCTGCCAGAACATGCTCTGCACCATCGCGGACTAGCGCTCCCCCAGAGTCTGGGTGAAGCCCGGCTCCACTCCCGGCAGGGAACCTGTTCGGGAGCAGCCATGCCAGCCGATATGCTGGGGGGCCATGAGCCCCTCTCCCCTCCCGGATGAAGCCGCGCCCCACCGCGACGGTTACGCTCGACGCGTCGGCTTGTTCTCGGGGGTGATGCTCGTCATTGGCGGCATCATCGGCTCGGGCATCTTCCTCAACCCGGCCATCGTCGCGCAGCGCGTGCACACGCCCGCGCTCACCCTGGCCGTGTGGCTGCTCGGCGGGGGCGTGGCGCTCATTGGCGCCTTCATCTACGGAGAGCTGGGCCAGCGCATCCCCAAGGCGGGCGGCAGCTATGTCTATCTGCGCGATGCCTTCGGCCCGCTGCCCGCGTTCCTCAATGCGTGGGGATTGATGCTGATGATCGCCACCGGGGCCATCGCCGCGGTGGCCGTCACCTTCGCCAACTACACCCTCGCGCTCACCGGCCTGGGGCCCGGGTTCCGCTTCCCCCTCGCCGTCGGCGCCATCCTCCTGCTCTCCGGGGTGAACTACTTCGGTGTGCGGTCCGGCGCGCTCACGCAGAACATCTTCACCGTGCTCAAGCTGCTGGCGCTCGCGGTGCTCGTGGGCGCGGGGCTCCTGCTCGACAGCCCCCCTCCCGCCGCGGTGGAAGCCGTTGCCGCTCCGGAGGCGCCCGACTCCCTGGTGCTCGCGCTGGGGGCGGCGCTCGTCCCGGTGCTGTTCAGCTACGGAGGGTGGCAGCAGACGAACTTCGTGGCCGAGGAGATGGTCGACCCCGAGCGCAACCTGCCGCGCGCCCTGCTGCTCGGCGTCATCGGCGTGGTGACGGTGTACCTGCTCGCGAACCTCACCTACCTGCGCACGCTCGGCGCGGTGGGGCTCGCGGGGAGCAGCGCCCCGGCGGCGGACGCGCTCGGCCAGATCATCGGCCCCGCGGGCCGCACGTTCATCACCCTGGGGGTCGCCCTCTCCACCTTCGGGTTCCTCAACCTCGTCATCCTCGTGTCGCCGCGCGTGTACCAGGCGATGGCCGCGGACGGACTGTTCTTCCCGTGGATGGCCCGGCTGCACCCGCGCTACCGCACGCCCTCCAACGCCATCCTCTTCCAGGCGGCCTGGGCCATCCTCCTCACGGGCACGGGCACGTACGGCGAGCTGCTCGACTACGTCGTCTTCGCCGACTGGCTCATCTTTGGCGCCACGGCCGCGACGCTGTTCGTCTACCGCGCTCGCGAACGGCAGGGGCTGGTGCCCCGCGCCGCGTACCGGGTGCCCGGCTACCCCATCACCCCGCTCCTCTTCATCGCGGCGGCGCTGTACGTGATCCTGGGCTCCACGGCCTCCAACCCGCTCAACGCGCTCAAGGGCACGTTGCTGTTTGGCGCGGGCGTGCCCGTGTTCCTGTTCTGGCGCCAGCGCACCCGGTCGCGCATGCCCATGCCGAACGCGACTGCCATTGATTAAAGCCGCGCGAAAGCGCGTATGCCTTTGACCCGCTCGCCCGCCTGGCCGGCGAGCGGGGGCACTCCAAACCCAGGCGGCGTGTATGGGCAGACCCGTGGGAATCCCCTAGCCGGGCCCCGATGCAATGCGCAACGCGGCCCGGGCGCAATCGTCCGCGCTCACAGGAATCACATGATTTGCTCGTTCTGATTTGCAGTTAAATCAAGACCAGTGCTAGGAATGCCTTGGCTTCGGCCAACCCCACACAATCAACTCAGGAGCAGTCCATGACGAGGAACGTGAAGCGTTTCCTGGCCGCCTCCCTGTTGTCCCTCGCGCCGTCGGTTGCCTTTGCCGGTCCGGCCGATCTCGGGTTCCCCGACTTCCTCTCCCAGCGCAACGAGTACGTCAGCGTTCGCGAGGGCGCGTTCGAAGTTCCGCAGGTGAAGGGCGGCGCCGCCATTGGCCCGGCCCTGGAGAACTTCTTCGTCTCCAACCAGAGCGGCGCCACCATCTCCCTGGGCCTCCAGATCGTGAACGGTACGTTCAACGGCGTGTTCTCGCCCTACCCCGTGCCCACCGCCAACCTGGGCGGGTTCCAGATCGACGCCCCCGCGCCGGCCCCGTCGTTCTCCCAGCAGTACTACTGGACGGTCGACCCGGCGAACCCGGCCGGCGCGAAGACGTGCGTCTGGCGCGTGGACATCGCCGACAACGCCGGGGCCTGCACCGCGACGGTCTATTACGGCACCTATGGCGGCGCCGTCTGTGCCCTCGACACCATCAACTCCTACATCGACATCAACACCTGCTTCGCGCAGATCGTCACCATCATGCAGTGACGTGAGCCTCACGCCGCCCGGGGCCTTGCATGAGGCCTCGGGCGGTGCCCGTTTCCGAGAGACGACCCATGAGGCGCAAGCATTGGCATTGGCGTGTCGCCACCACCCAACGGGAGTTGGATGACGCGGCGCGGATCCGCTGGGCTGTCTTCGGCGGCGAACTGGGATTGCTGTCCGAGCAATCGGCGCTCTCACGGCGGGAGTTGACCTGCGTCGACACGCTCGACACCACCGTGCATGTGCTCGTCCATGACGGCGCCGAGCCGGTAGCGACGATGCGGATTGCCTTGCCCAATGCGGAAGTGGCGGCGAACCTGGGCGGGACGGTGGGGCTCGAGCTGGAGCAGCGACTGGACCTTTCGGCCTTGCTCCGGCCGGGGATGAGGTTCGCTGAGCCCTCGCGCTTCTGCGTGCTGCCGGAGTGGCGGCGCTCGGAGGCCGTGACCTGGCTGCAGGCGGGCATGTACGCGGAGAGCCGGCGGCGCGGGGTAACCCATTGGATTGCTTCCGCGAACCTGGAGACGGATTCGCCCGAGGACGCACTGCTGTCGTGGCAGGTGGTGGCGAGCCGGGGATGGCGGAGTCCTTGCTTCCGGGTGGCCGTGCCTGATCCACGGGAAGCCGCGGCGCACGCCCGGACTCTCTTCTACACACCGGAGGAGCGGGCGCGAGCGAAGCAGGGGCTGTTGGACGGACTGCGGGTTCCCAGGTCGCCCTCGCTCTTTGCCAGGACGATGGGGGCGCGCTTCATCGCAGAGCCGCTCTACGACGCGTATTTCGAGTGGTTCACGCTGCCGCTGATCATGGCGCTCGATGAGATCCCGGCGGACTCCCTGGCGCGCTTCCATGCGCTGGAGAACAGCCTGAGCTCCGCCGCGTAGGCCCGGAGCGGCGCTCCCCTCTTCCTTCACCTTCAACACCCATCCGCCGGGAGCCCGAATGGCCCCGGACAGGAGACTCACGTGCAAACACAAGCGGATCATCAGGCGGGAGCGAACTGGCTGGCGGCGCTGGACGCGGAGGCGCGTGCGCTGGTGGCGGCGGTGGATGCGCAGCCCGACGCCCGCCGCATGCTGGAGGGCACCCTCGACGCGGAGGGTTACATCCACTACCTCGTCCAGACGTACCACTACGCCCGCTGGAGCACGGCGCTGCTCGGCGAGGCGGGCCATCGGCTGCGGCGACTGGGGCGGCATCCGGAGCTGGCGGAGCTCCTGGTCCAGAAGGGGGAGGAGGAGCGGGGGCACGACCTGTGGTTGCTGTCCGACCTGAAGAACCTGGGGTGGTCGCAGGAGCAGGTGGAGGCGGCGGCGAAGAGCCCGGCGGTGGATGCCTATACGGGGTGGAACTTCTTCACCTCGCGCGCGGGCGTCCCGACGGCGGTGCTGGGGACCGCGTACGTGCTGGAGTACCTGTCACAGACGCGGGCGGGCCGGTGGGCGGAGCGGATGCAGGCGGCGGCCGCCATTCCCAACATCCACAAGTCGGTGACGTTCCTGCGCAGCCATGGGGCCCTGGACGGAGACCACGTGGCGGAGATGGTGAGGATCCTGGGGAAGCTGACGGACCCCGAGGACCAGGAGGCCATCCTCTTCTCGGCGCGGGTCGCCCGGAGCGTCTACCCGCGCATCTTCCGTGAGGGTGGCGCCTCCAGCCGTCCCCTCGCGGCATAGCGACCTCCGCTTCGGCTACGCTCACGGCGCGCGGCCGGGAGCATGGGGCCCTGACCGCGACGGGACAGGGGCAACGAAGATGAGCGCGGTCGTCGCGGGAGTGTGTCTGCTGGTGGAGCTGGGGCTGGGCGTGGCGCTGCTGGTCGGCACCTTCTTCACCCTGGCCTTCAGCAGCGAGTCGTACCGGCACTCCGCCACGCCGCTGCATCAGGCGTTGAACGGGCTGGCCTTCGTGCTCGCGGTGCTTCCGCTCCTCCTCACGCTCTGGGTCGGCTGGCGGCGCTTCCTGTCGGACCGCCCGTTCGACTCGGTGCCGCTGGGGATGGGCCTGCCCATGGTGGCGCTGGTCGCGTGCGCCGTCACCGCATTCCTGTCCATCATGGGAGGCGAGTGGTCGACGTCGCGTCACCGCGCACGGCAGGAGCAGGAAGCGCGGCTCGCACTGCGCGCCGCGGTGGAAGGCGGCGCGGTGGACAAGGCGTGTGACCTGGTGGCCGCGGACCCGCGCGCTTCGGCCGAGGACATGCGCCGTTGCCGCGCGTTCATCGAGTCCCGCCCCGACGCCGAGTCCCGCTGGACGCAGCTCACGAAGTTCGCCGACGAGCGCGGCGGCTTCAATACCTGGCACCTGGGGCAGACGGGGCTCGCGCCGGACTGGGAATGGGGCAAGGCGGTGCCGGTCATCCGGCACGACCAGGAGTGGTTCCTCCGCACGTTCTATGAAACGTGGCTGGCCCGGACCCAGGACCTGCCGACCCTGGATGACCTGGGCCGGTTGCAGTTGGCCCTCCAGACCAGCACCCGCTACCTGGGCTGGGATGCCCGGGCCGTGGAGACCCTCCGCACCCAGGTGCTCCCCACGCTGAGCGCGCGGCTGGAGGCACAGGACGCCCGCCTGCGCGCCCTGCCGGGCATGGACCCCTGGGTGCTGGATGCGATCCGGGACCGGATGCAGGGCCTCCAGACGAAGCCTGACGAGGGTGTGGAGCCGCTGCCCCCGTTGCCGGGGACGCCGTCGCCGGGAGACATCGGCGTGGCGCGGCTGGACGACACGGGCGCGCTGGACCTGTGGCTGCGCGCCACGCCCACCTCGGGGGACTTTGGTGACGTCTACGTGCGCCGGGCTTCGTACGACAGCGAGTACGAGGAGTGGCTGAAGTATCTGGGGCTCCTGCGTCCCGGGGAGCCGCGGTTCATCCCCGCGCCCTGAGCGTCAGCTTCCCGGCGAGCAGCTCGCGCATGCTCGTCGGCTCGCGCCCGAGCAGCTGCCGCAGCGTGGGGTCTACGGCCGCGAACTCGCCGTCGCGGCTCGCGCGGTAGAGGCCGAGCGAGATGCCGACTACGGGCGCGGGCATGCCGCCCGCCACGAGCTTCGCGCGCATCTCGTCCTCCGACACGGTGCTTCGACGGAGGGGACGCCCGAGGATGCCCGACGCGACGTCGCACAGCTCACCGAAGTCCAGCGCCTGAGACGCCGTGAGCGGCGGCGTCGGCCCGTCGAAGCGCCCCTCGTTCGTCAGGATGACCGCCGCCGCCTCCGCCAGGTCCGCGTGCGTGGTCCAGGAGACCTTCCCGTCCGCGGGCGCCTCGAAGACGCCCGATGGCAGGGCCCGCTCCAGCAGGAACGCCGCGCTCGAGGCGTAGAAGCCATTGCGAAGCGAGGTCCACGCCAGTCCGGATCCGGCCAGCATCTGCTCCGTCGCCGCGTGGTCGAGCATCGGAGGAAACGCCGACGTGCGGCTCGCGCCCATGTGGCTCGTGTAGACGATGCGCCGCGCGCCAGCGGACCGCGCGGCGTCGATGGCGGAGCGATGCTGGGCCAGGGGATCGCCCCCATGCGCGGCCGCGTTCGACGAGACCAGCAGCACCTGGGTCGCGCCCTCGAAGGCCTGCGCGAGGCTCGTCGGCTCCGCGAAGTCCCCCCTCCGCACCCGGACGCCGCGCGCCGCCAGGTCCTGGGCCTTCTGGACGTCCCGGACGCTGACGGCCACCTGGTCCACGGGGACGCGGGCGATGAGCTTCTCCACGATGAGGCGGCCAAGCTGCCCCGTTGCTCCGGTCACGACGATCATTGAACGTCCTCTCTCAGTATCACCGGAAACACCATCGAGATACCAACGATAACGTAGCGACCGCTATCGCCGTTATCAAGTGTTCGTTACCGCCGCTCCGAAGGGCGCGTGCTAAGTCGGTCGCATGAAGGACCGCGAGAAGGTCGCCGCCGAAGACGCCGAGGGCCCCGATACGCGTGCGCGCATCCTGGTGGCCGCCGCGGAGCTCATCGCCGCAGGAGGGCCCGACGCCGCGACCACACGAGCCGTGGCCGCCGCGGCCGGTGTGCAGGCGCCGACCCTCTACCGGCTCTTCGGGGACAAGCGTGGCCTCCTGTCGGCCGTCGTCGAGCACGAGCTGACGAGCTACGTGGCGAAGAAGGCCGCTCGCAAGCCGCACCCGGATCCGGTTCAGGACCTGCGGATGGGATGGGACATGCACGTCGCGTTCGGACTCAGCCATCCAGGGCTGTTCGCGCTCATGTGCAGCGACCTGGAGCCGGCTCCACGGTCCTCCGTGGTGAGCACCGGCAACGACGTCCTGCGGCGCCGCATCCGGAACATCGCGCTCGCGGGCCGGCTGCGGGTCAGTGAGGAGCGGGCGCTCGGCCTCGTGTCGTCGATGTGCAACGGCGCGGTGCTCACGCTCCTGCGCCAGCCCGAAGGGCAACGCGACCTCGGGCTGTCCGATGCCGCGCGAGAGACGGTCATGGCCGCGATCACCAGCGAGGCCGCCCCTCCGGCGAACACGGAGGTCCGTTCAGCGGCCACCACGCTGCGCGCCTCCCTGGACCGGCTAACCGTCCTGACCCCAGGCGAAAGCGCGCTGCTGAGCGAGCTGCTGGCGCGCATCACGGACGCCGGGTGACAGTCACCGCCGATACACCGCGCAGCAGGTTGAGGGCCCAGAGCATGTCGTTCTCCGCATTCCAGCGCTATCTCGCGAGCGAATACGTCTCGCAGCAGTCAAACGCTCCCCTCAGCCCCAGTACGGCGAGTGACTACGCCTCGCGGCTGCGCCGCCTTGAAGAGGTGTCGGGGTGGCAGGTGGAGGAGACGAGCCCCAGCATCTTGCGTGGGTTCATTGACCGCATCCGAGACGACCGGGAGCTGGCCGGGAAACTGGGCCCTGGAGGAGCTTCAGACATCCAGGTTGCCCTCCGGCGTTACGCCGACTACCTGTCACGCCCCAAGGACGCTGAAGCGCACGAGGCCGACCCGGGGCCGCTCCGTACAGACGGACAGGGGCAGGCAATCGATCCTGGAGATGCTCCACCGGGCGAACCGCTGGATGCTTCAGCAAGGACGTCACCTCGGGCAGGGACGCGGTCCCGGACACCACGCCCCTTCGATCCGCATCAAGTCCTTGCTCCCTTCGTCCCTGGCGATGAGCACGAAGATCCCGCAGACACGTCGGACCGCCGAGAGAAGGCCTCGCGGGAACACCGTGCCCTGCTCACCATCCTCCACCAGCACCTCGTAGAGGCGAGGTGGACCGAGATCCGGGAGATCGCAACCTCGGTGGACCTGTGGGGCACGAATCCGGCTGACGGGCGCCGCATCATCTTCGAGGTGAAGACACTCGGTGCCAAGACCGAGCGAATGCAGACCCGTCACGCGCTCTCGCAGCTCCTGGAGTACCGATACTTCGACGGGAACAGCGAGGACCGACTGTGCCTGGTGACGGATGCGCCCATCAGCGATGCGCGCGAGCAGTTCCTGAGGACGCAGGGGATCGCCGTGCTCGTGCACAATGGCGAAGGCTTCCAGGCGCTGGGGCCACTGGCGCACGAGTGGCTCGGAGCCTTGCTCGGCAGCAGGGCTCCTGCGGCGGCCCCCAGCGATGACGTGAAGAGCAAGACGGCCGGACCGTCGTAAGCGCCCTTGTGGCAGAGGGGCGCGCGAGCTGTTTGCCGCGCGCTCCTCGCCTGGACGCTTCCTGCTACGGCATCGGACGCGAACCGGAGGACGGCGCTTCCGGAACCGCGGGCCAGCCGTTGGGCCAGGTAATGGCATCCACGAGCATCACCCGCGCCGTGTGGGCGCTGTTCCACGCGTGGTAGACCATGACCGTCCCTCCGCCGGGTCCGGTGACCACCGAGTTGTGGCCGGGCCCCACCCAGCCGCCGCCCGTCTTGAGGATGGGGTTGCCCAGCTTCGTGTAGGGCCCCAGCGGACTCGTGGCCCGGGCCACGCCCACGGCGTAGGTGCTGTTGGCGTACGAGTTGCCACTGTAGAAGAGGTAGTAGTAACCGCCCCGCGCGACGACCCACGGCGCCTCGACGACGCCGCCCTCCCAGCCGAGCGTGTTGCTCATCAGCGTGCGGCGCGTGCCGGTGAGCGACAGACCATCCGCGGACAGCGTCTGGCCATAGATGGGCGTGGACTGCCCCACCGCGTTTCCGTCCGCCTTCCACACCAGGTACGGCACGCCCGCGGTGTCGTAGAAGAACGTCGCGTCGATCATCCCCATCCCCGCGTCATGCACCAGCGGATGGCCCAGGTCCGTGAAGGGCCCCAGCGCGCTGGTGGCCGTCGCGGCGCCGATGGACAGCTTCCCGTCCTGATGGCGCGCCGTGAAGTACGCGATGTACCGGCTGCCCACCTTGTGGATCTCCGGCGCCCAGTAGTCACCCGTGGCCCACGTCGGCCGGCGCGAGGAGGGGAAGATGTTGCCGGCGGCCGTCCAGGTGACCAGGTCCTTGGACGTGCGCAGCGGGAACGCGTTGGCCGCGCCACCGGACGTGCAGGCCGCGACGTACTGCGTGCCGTCGTGGATGACGCCCGGGTCCGCGCAGTCCACGGGCACCACGGGGTTCTGGTAGAGCCCGCCACAGCCCGTGTAGCGCAGCGAGATGCCGCACGCGTTGCTGCCGCTGAAGTACGGCGCCCAGTCGTTCGACAGCACCGTGTACGAATTGGGGGACGCATTGGTGCAGCCCCGGTCCCACCACACGCGGCCGCCCACGTCGTCGTACTGGGCCGGGTGCCCCGCGGGATGCAGCCACGCCGGACCGTAGGTGACGCGCGTCGCACAGGCCGTGGCGCCACCACAGTCCGTCGTGTCGAGCGCCATCACACAGGCGTTGTTGCCGGTGAAGTACGGCTTCCAGCCGTTCGACAACACCGCGTAGGAGTTGGTGCCTTCGTTGACGCAGCTGCCGTCCCACGTCACCAGACCGCTCGCGATGTCGAACTGCTCCGGGTGCCCGGGGTGGATCCACCGGTCCCCGTAGGTGATGCGTGTGCTGCACGCGAGCGCCCCCGTGGACGTGCCCACCGGGGCCTCGTCCACCAGGGGACCGTCGGGACGCTCCTCACCACACCCCGCCGCGAGCGCGGCGAGGAAGACGGCGGACAACAACGGGGGGTTCTTCATCGATGGACCTCCAGGCCTGCGAAGACTTGGAAGTCCTATTTATCAGTTTTTACTTGTTGTCGAGATTCCATCCCGGCCCGGGCGTGGGAAGGGTCGGTCAGCGAACCTCGAGTTCGTAGATGCGCGTCGCCGGGTCGCCGTTCTGGGACGGGGTGGTGATGTTGAGCTTGATGTAGCGCGCGGAGGTGGCGCTGATGGCGTGGGTGGAGGTGTTGGCGGTGTTGTTGGTCACCGTCACCAGGGTGCTCCAGGTCGTGCCGTTGGTGGAGGTCTGGAGGGTGAAGGCCCGGGTGTTCCAGGTGCTCGCTTCGCCGCCCGCGCCGGCATGCTGGACCGTGAAGCTGCTGACCGTCTGCACCGACCCGAGATCCACCTGCATCCAGGCGCCCGACACCAGCGAGCAGAACTTGTCGGTGGTGCCACCGGAGACGCTCCCGTTGACCGCCCGGGCCGGCGTCTCGCTGCTGTTGCAGGCGGTGGAGCCGGTCGCCGGCTTGTTGAGCGCCAGGTTGGCGTAGCCCGCGCCGACCGAGACGGTCTGCGTCCGGGTGTGGCTGGCGCCGCCGTTGTCCGTCACGGTCAGGCTGACGGCGTAGTTGCCGGCGCTGGCATAGACACGGCTGGGATGGGTCGCGGTCGAGCCGCTGCCGTCGCCGAAGCTCCAGCTGCGCGCGGTGATGGTGCCGTCGCTGTCGCTGGAGGCGTCGCTGAAGGTCGCGGTGAGTCCGCTCACGGTGACGCCGAAGTTGGCCACCGGCGGGGTGTTGCCGCTGACCGCCGTGTTGATGGCCGCCGCGTACTGCGCGCTCGTGCCCTGCGCCGCGCACTTCTGGATGTCGTCGTACAGCCACATGAAGCCGCCGTTGATGCCAGCGGTGCTCTTCCAGTTGCTCATCCGGGTCTGCACCGAGGCCGGGCTGTCGCCGCTGGCGCAGTTGGTGCCGTGGCGCGACCACAGGCCCGGGTCGACGGTCATGCCCATCGCGGTGTTCCAGCTCGCCGGGTTGTTGCCGGCGCCGCCGTCGTAGACCTGGAGGTAGATGCCGTCGACCGCGGAGCCGAGGTTGTTCCGGAGGTTCCGCCAGAAGGTCTGCTGGGTGTAGGGCGCGAAGGTGATCTTGAAGCCCTGTCCAATGAGCATCTGTCCGAACTGCGTGGTCGGAGCGAGGTCGTAGGCGCTCTCGTCGTCGAAGTTGACCGCGTCGGCGCCGGTGGCGGCCTTCAGCGCCTGGAAGTTGCGGTACAGGATGCTGTTGGTGCCGGTGCCGCAGACGAGCGTGCTGCCGCAGCCGGCGGCGGTGCCGTTGACCAGCCGGGCCATGCGCTCGAAGTCCGGGACGCTCCAGGCGCCAATGGACACCTCGATGCGATTGACCGAGGTCGGCGCCGTCTTGAGCGTGGCCAGCCGCGCGGGCCAGGCCGGATCGCCGATATAGGCGCCGTTCCGGACCACGGGGATGTCGTTGTAGACGAGGTCGCCGTTGTCCTCGATGTGGAAGCTCCAGAGGATCACGGTGGTGAAGCCCGAGCCGCGCAGGTCGTTCATCACCGCGGTGCCGCCGGAATAGAACGGGCCGCCGCCGTAGATCGCCGAATCGGCAAGTGCCACCGGCGAGACCGTGGCCAGCGCGAGGGCAAGGCAGGACGCGAGTTGCTTCGACTTCGGCATGGTGTGCTCCCCCTGTCGCCATCGTTGGCGACGGGGAGACATTGCGAACACGCAAACCAGCAAGTCAATTCTATTCAGACAAACTGGAATATACCGGAAGACTCACTCGGCGCGGAAGTGCGACTCCGCGATGGAGGCGCCCCAGCAGCAGGCGGCCTCGCCCTCCGCATCGGTGGGCAGCGTGGTGTGGAGCGGAGCGTCCGCCTTCACGTCCTCGAAGTAGAAGAGGTTCTCCGGGAGGAGGACGAGCGCACGGTCCGCCTTGCGCGTGCGCAGGGTGAGTTGCGCCAACGCCGGGTCGGCCACGTCCGAGGTCCCCTTCGGGAAGAAGGCCTCCCGCTTCGGCGGAGCACGGTCACCCTCCGGGATGCAGCCACCCTCCTCCGTGGAGACCTCCACCTCGCGCACGTGGCAGCCCTTGCCTTCCGCGAAGTGGAACACCGCCCGCACCTTCGTGAAGTAGCAGTCGGGGGTGCCGCAGTCCGCGCTGTGGACGTCCGCCACCGCGGTCAGTCGCACCTTGTTTCCAGGCAGGGACTCCACCATCCCGCTGCGCGCATAGCGCTGGAACAAGGGGGCCTGGGCGCAGCTGGAGGGCGCCGGAGCCGCCGCCTGGGGGCCACTGACAGGCACGGACAGCAGGAGCGCGAGGAGCGGCGAGACGTGCTTCAGGGACATGGCTGAGCTCATAGCAGACGCCAGACTTCGAGTAGCGCGGTGATGCGGGCTACCGCTGCGTCCAGACGATCGGCGTGGACACCGAAGTCACGACCTCGGTGATGTCCACCGAGGACGCGACCCAGGTGTGTCGCGAAGGGCCCCCGGACGGCGAGCAGCCCCAGACCGCCGAGGGCTGAGGCCCCGAAACAGCCAGGCGCGCGCGGCCTTCAGTTGCGGACCAGCGCCACGTCATCCACCTGCAACCACGTGTCGCCCGTGTTCGCCCAGGTTCCGGCGTACACCTCCACGCTGTGGTTGCCGCCGGAGTTGAAGGTGACGGACTGGAGCGTGTAGCTGCCCAGCGGCTGCGTCAGGTGCACCTCGTTGAGGATGGGGCCGGCGTTGAGCATGCGCGCGCCGAAGTAGCCGTCGTTCTGGTTGGAGGACGTCTTCACCCAGCCCGTCAACGTGTAGACGGTGTTGGGTGTCACCGCGACCTCCTGCTTGAGCGCATTCCAGCCGGTGTTGTTGCGCACGAAGCCGTTGTTCGCGCCGGTGCGCGCGAAGCCCAGTCCCCGGTCGACGCCGCCGTTGCCCTGCACGTACCAGGGCGAGGTGGCGGTGGAGGACGACTGCTGTTCGAAGCCGCCCTGCGCCACCAGGTTCGCGCCCCGCGTGAGGCTCACGTCGTCCAGCTGGGCCCACGTGTCGCCCGAGTCCGCCCACACGCCGCCGTACACCTCCACGACGGTGTTCGCGCCGGAGTTGAACGTGACGGTGCGCTCCGACCAGGACGGCAGCGAGCCGTACTGCGACTCCCCCAGGATGGGGCCGTTGCCCGCGGCGCGCGCGCCGAAGTAGCCCCGGGTGGTGTTGGACGAGGAGCGCAGCCAGCCCTTGAGGGTGTAGTCCGTGTACGGCTGCACCACGACGCTCTGCTTGAGCGCGTTCCAGCCGCTGGACCCACGCACGAAGCCGTTGTCCTGGCCGGAGCGCGCGTTGCCCAGCGCCCGGTCGATGCCGCCCGCGCCCGCCAGGTACCAGGGCGCCATCGTCGGCGTCGCGGCTTGCGTCTCGAAGCCCGGCTCGGACAGCAGGTTGTTGCCCTCCGCGTCGGCCGTGAGCGTCGCGCGCATCAGGAACGTGTTGTAGGGCGTCCACTGCGAGGTGATGAAGTACAGCTCGCTGGCGCTGTTGCCCCACGGGTGGATGAAGCCGTTGTAGACGCCGGGGAAGGCGGCACCGGTGGCCAGCAGCTTCTCCCCGCTCCACGGCCCGGTGGGCGTGCCCGCGTCGCGCATCACCACGGCCTGCCGGTGCTCGTTGAGATACGTCATCAGGAAGCGGCCCAGCGCGGCGTTGTAGGCGACGGACAACTCCCCCGCGATGCCGATGACCACCGGCCGCGCCGCCGCCTGGGACGCGGACCAGCCATTGCCGTCCCAGTACCGGTACGCGTTGATGTCCAGCAGCGCGCCCTCCGGCACTCGCGCCAGGTGCACGTTGCCGAAGCGCCCGTTGGGCGTGGCGTACAGGTAGACGAAGCCGCCGTTCTTCACGAAGGCGCCCATCTGGAAGGGATTCGTGAAGGACGCGTTGTTCACCCAGCGCGCCGTGGGGTGCTTCACCCAGTTCTGTCCGTTGTCGTCCGAGTACGCGATGCCCGAGTAATTGGTCGTCCACTGCCCCGGGTCGCCCCAGTGCTTCACGGACATGTAGTGGATGTAGTGGCGCGTCCCCACGCTGACGCCCGCGGTGGGGATGACGGTCATCTCGTCGTTGTCCACCTTCTTGGACGCCAGCACCTCCTTCGCGTGGCGGGTGCGGTCCTGGATCATCGTGGTGAAGGACAGGCCGTTGGACAGCGTGGTGTCCGCCGAGCGCGCCAGCACGTTGCTGCGCCAGCCGCCGCCGCACCCACCGTTGCCGCACCAGCCCGCGCCAAAGGTGTCCCCGAACAGGACGAACACCTCGCCGCCGCCCTTGTCCCAGACGATGCCCAGGTCCGTGCCATACACCTCGTAATTCGTGTGCGTCTGGTTCGGATTGGGAAGCGTCTCACCCGCCGGCGTGGCGCCCGTCACCCGCGCCACCTTCGTCACGTTCGTGGGCGTCACCGCCCCGGCCGTCCCCGTAACTCCCAGCAGACACACCGCCTGCAACACCACCACGCGCCTCATCATCTGGACTCCTCCGGCAAGAAAATTCGCATTCAAAGCAAATGCCTCAATTCAGGAAATAACCAACCTTGAGTTGAGGACTCCAGTGTCTGGTGGATCAGCGGTAGCGTGGGGGGACGCCCGAGGAGATCCGGATGCTCGCCTGTGTGGACGTGGACTACCGCCCCGACGTCACCGTGGCCGCGTGTGTCCTCTTCCGTGGGTGGACGGACGCCAAGGAGGCCGGGCATTGGGTGGACCGGGGCCCCATCGCGGCCCCCTACGAGCCGGGCCAGTTCTACCGCCGCGAGTTGCCGCACCTGCTGCGGGTGCTCGCCGACGTTCAGGAGCCGCTGGAGGCCATCGTCGTGGATGGCTACGTGTGGCTCGGGGAGGGCGTGCCCGGCCTGGGCGCGCACCTGTACGAGGCGCTCTGCCGCTCGGTGCCCGTCATCGGCGTGGCCAAGACGCCCTACGTCACCACGGGGTCCGCGCTCCCCATCGTGCGGGGGCAGAGCCTGCGGCCCCTGCTCGTCACCGCCATTGGGATGGAGACCGCGACCGCCGCGGAGCACATCCGGCGGATGCATGGCTCCTCGCGCCTGCCGACGATGTTGAAGTTCGTGGACCGGCTGTGCCGTGAGTCCTGACTGAGGGACGAGGACGTGCTACCCCAGGCGCATGGATCGCCCCCGCCGCCCCACCGCCTCGCCTTTCGAGTTTCCGCCCGGCGCCTCGTTCACCTGGCACTCGGAGAGTGACGAGCCCGCGCCCACGCGCCTGTCGCCCGTGGACGACGGCCTCAGCGCCGACACCGCGCTCAAGCGCGTCCGCCGGGGCGAGTTCCTGCGCTACACCGGCGACTTCCACAATGCGAAGCAGCTGCTGGGCGCGTTGGGCCGGCGGCTCGAACGGCCCTGGCAGGCCCGCACACCGCTGGAGGCGTTCCGGGCCGAACGCCGCGCACGGCAGCAGGAGCACGCGACGCTGTCGCGCATCGTCGTCGCGCTGGACCGCGGCTACCGTCTGGACCTCGCTCGCGCGCCGGACGTCGCGGAGGCGTGCCGTCAGGTCTGGGGCGAGCCCACGGAGGACTTCACCGTCGTGCCGCTCAAGCAGCTGCTCGGCATGCTCGGGGCCGCGGAGTGGCGGCGCAAGGGCCTGGCGGTCCCGGGGCTGAAGGGGCTGATCCATCCGCACTACGGCGTCTACCTGCCCACGCGCACGGACTACGTGGAGCTGCTGGCGGCGGTGCCGGACGTGAACGGCCAGCGCGTGTTCGACGTGGGCACCGGCACCGGCGTGCTCGCCTTCCTGCTCCTGCAGCACGGAGCGGCGTTCGTGCAGGCCACGGACTGCGACTCCCGCGCGGTGGCGTGCGCACGGGAGAACGCGGAGCGGCTCGGGCTCTCCCAGCGCTTCCAGGTGACGGAGGCGGACCTGTTTCCGGAAGGAAAGGCGGACCTCGTCGTCTGCAACCCGCCGTGGATCCCCGAGCCACCCAAGAACCGGGTGGACCGCGCGGTGTTCGACGAGGACAGCCAGTTCCTGCGCCGCTTCCTCGAAGGGCTCCCCGCCGCGCTGAACCCGGGTGGAGAGGGCTTGCTGATCCTCTCGGACCTGGCGGTGCTGCTGGGCCTGCGTCCGCCCGGGTGGCTCGAGGAGCAGTTCGAGCGCTGCGGCCTGACGGTGGTGTGGAAGGAGTCCACGCCAGCGCGGCACTCCAAGGCGAAGGACAAGGCGGATCCCCTGCACGCCGCGCGCTCCCGGGAGATCACCACCCTCTACGGCCTCGTGCCCACCACCCGATAGCCAGGGCGCGTGGCCACCGCCAGGGCCGCCGGAATCCTCTCCCGCATCCACTCCACGAACCTGCGCAGCCTCGCCGGATGGAAGCGCGCGGCGGGATAGATCAGGTACATGGGCAGCGGCGCGGCCTGCCATCGCGGCACCAGGTGCAGGAGCCGCCCGCGTTGGAGCTCCTCCTGGAGCACCCAGGACGAACCCACGCAGACGCCCAGGCCCTTCACCGCGGCGCTGCGCAGGGCGTAGAGGCTGTCCGTGCTCACGCGCGGCTGGAAGACGATGGGCTGGACCTCGCCGGTGGCCACGTGGGTCAGCGCAATTTCGTTGCGATAGAACGTGCGCAGGGACAGCCAGGGCAGCCTCGCGAGCGCGTCCGGATGCTCCGGCAGGGGGCCTCCCGCCAGCACTGACGGCGCGGCCACGACGATGCGAGGCACCTCCGCCACGCGGATCGCCACCACGCTGGGGTCCTGCACCTCGCCGACATGGATCGCGCAATCGATGCCGTCCGCGATGAAGTCCACCGGCCGGTCATGCAGCAGCCATTCGACGGAGACCCGCGGGTGACGGCCCAGGAACTCCGTCAGCGGCGCCACCAGCAGCTCCTGCCCGAATGCGTGTGGCACCACGACCCGCAGCCTGCCCTCCGGTTCGTCGCTCGCGCCGCGCAGGTCGGACTCGAACAGGTCCCAGCTGGCCAGCAGCTCCTTCGCCCGCTCGTAGCAGCGCGTCCCGTCCTCGGTGAGCTTCATGGCGTGGGTGGAGCGCTGGAGCAGCCGCAGCCCCAGTGAGCGCTCCAGCGCCTGGAGCCGGCGGCTCACCGTCGGCTGCGTGGTGCCCAGCTGCGCGGCGGCGGAGGACAGGCTCCCGGCGTCCACGATGCGGATGAACGTCTGCATCAGCTCCAGCCGGTCGGCGCTGGCGGACACGGGAAGCTTCGGCGGGGACTCGCGCCGCCGGGCCGGCTTCGAAGGGTTGGGCATGCGGAAGCCGCTCCAGACGGGGTGATACGTCATGCGTATAACCGCTGTACGGAGCGCGCGTCTACCGTCCCCGCTCCCTCTGGCGCACTGTCACCTCATCGCGCATCACCCGAGGTGAACGTCATGTCCTTCATTCGCGCCGTACATGGAACCGCCGGAAGCGGCGTCCTCCCCTCACCGGTCTCCGCCGCCAGCGCCTCCCTGTCGCACGGCCTGCGGCTGCTGCTGGCCGCGAGCGCCGGCCTGTCGGTGGCGGCGATCTATTACAGCCAGCCGATGCTGGGGGTGATGGGGTCCACCCTCGGCGCCTCCGACACCGCGGTGGGCCTGGTGCCCATGCTCACGCAGCTGGGCTACGCGCTGGGCATCCTGCTGCTGACGCCGCTGGGCGACCGCTTCGACCGGCGCCGCATCATCCTCATCAAGGCCGCGCTGCTGAGCGGGGCCCTGCTCCTGGGCGGCCTGGCCCCGGACATCCAGCTGCTCCTGGGGGTGAGCTTCGCCGTGGGCCTGACGGCGACCGTGGCGCAGGACATTGTCCCCGCCGCCGCGACCCTTGCCTCCGAGCACGAGCGCGGCAAGGTGGTGGGCACGGTGATGACGGGCCTGCTGCTCGGCATCCTCCTGTCCCGCGTCATCAGCGGCGTGGTGGCCGAGCGCTTCGGCTGGCGCGCCATGTTCATGGTCGCCGCCGCCAGCGTGGCCTTCGTCGGCGTGGCGGCCTGGCGCGGGCTGCCCCGCTTCCACCCCACGAACACGCTCTCCTACGGCGCCCTGCTCGGCTCGCTGGCCGCCCTGTGGCGCAAGCACGGCGCCCTGCGCCGGGCGGCGCTGGCCCAGGGGCTCATCTCCATTGGCTTCAGCGCGTTCTGGTCCACCCTCGCCGTGATGCTGCATGGCGCCCCGTTCCACCTGGGGAGCGCGGCGGCCGGCGCCTTCGGGCTCGCGGGCGCGGCGGGAGCGCTGGGTGCTCCGGTGGCGGGCCGCATCGCGGATCGCTACGGGCCGGAGGTCGTCACGCGCCTGGGCGCCGCACTGACCGTCCTCTCCTTCGCCACGATGTTCGCGGCGCCGTGGCTGGAGCCCCATCACCGGCTGTGGCTGATTGGCGCCAGCGCGATTGGCTTCGACCTGGGAGCGCAGGTGACGCTCGTGGCGCATCAGACGCTCGTCTTCGGCATCGAGCCCGCCGCCCGCAGCCGCCTCAACGCGGTGCTGTTCGCCGGTGTGTTCGCCGGCATGTCCGTGGGCGCGGCGAGCGGCAGCCTGGTCCTGGCCCGCTGGGGCTGGGTGGGCGTGACGCTGCTGGCGACGGCCTCCGCGCTGGCGGCCCTGCTGGTCCGCCTGTTCCCGGCGGCCCGGGCGGCCCGCTGACGGTGCCGAAACCGCGCCCCGTCCTCTTTTCCGAGGACGGGGCCCCCCCTCCCCCACCTACTGCACAGCTTGTTCGGACAGCATCCGCACGTTGAGCGCGCCGTTGGCGAAGAACTGGCTGTTCTGGCCCACGCGATGCTGCTCCAGGCGGCGCTGGAGGTTGACGTCGTAGCGGCCCAGCTTCATCAGCCCGTCGTTGAACCAGCCATCCCCCGGCCCGGTGCCGTCCACGTACTCCGCATAGACCCTGGGCGAGGGCCAGATGACGGTGTCGAGCGTCACGACGAACCTGCGGATGTCCGCGTCCGTCCACACCATGCCCGCGTCGTGGGCTTCCACGATGAAGGCCAGCACGTTGTTCGCGTGCGCCACGTCCTGGCCGGGCTGGGCGTTGGTGTCCCACTTGTCGTTCCAGAACCAGGCCGCCGGGTGGTCGGGGTTGGGCGCCAGCTTGTCGCGCAGGGAGGACGGGAAGTTCGGCATGCCGTGGTTGATGTTGTCGAAGACCTCCAGGTAGCGGGCCTTGCGCTCCGGGTCGGTGGTCATCCGCGACAGGTCCATGGCGATGAAGGCCCAGTGCGCGGCCATGTGCGTGCGGTTGCGGTAGACGAAGTCGTTCGCCCCGCGCAGGAACCACTTGTCGAAGATGTTCCGCTCCGTGAACGCCAGCAGCCGGTCGTACTGCCTGCGGTAGTTGCTGGAGCCGTAGAGGTCCGGCGTCTCGCGGATGATGCGCAGCATGCGCGTCGCGTAGCGCCAGCAGTAGCTCTCATAGAGCGGCACCTCCTGCCCGGCGGGGGACGACAGGGACGAGGTCCAGCCCAGGTACCCATCCTTGAACTGGCTTTGGGGGAACGAAGACGAGACGCGGGCGGAGGCCACCATGTTGTTGACGTAGAGCAGGGCCCGGTCCAGGTACGCCCGCTTCCCGGTGGCCCGGTACATCGCCGTGTTGGCGTCCAGGCCGTAGGCGAGGTTGTAGAAGTCCCAGCTGTCGCGGGAGTTGCTCCAGGGCAGGAAGGTCTGCATGTGCTCTCGGCCCCACGCATCCACGAACATCCCCTCCCAGACGGCGACGGGGCGAAGCCCCGCGGGAGTCGGAGGCAGCGCCGGTGGAGCCGGTGGAAGGGCCTCCTCTTCGGGCGCGGAGGAAGGCTCCATGGGAAGGCCCTGCACTTCAGGGGACTCGATCCGGCCCACGGCCTCACATGCACTGCACAGCAGCAGCGAGAGCACCAAGACCGGGAGATGGATCCAACGAGAGCGGCACGAGCAGCGGGGGTTTGACATCAGGGGTCCTCGCTTCAGGTCGATGTGGCCTGAAAGGGTATGGGCGCAAGCGGACCGTCCCAATGCCCCCGAGGGAACGGCCGCTCATCCAGGACCGGACTCCCATGTGCCCTGGACGCTTGCCCCCTCATGTCGTGACGTCTGGGTTTGGACGGAGGAAGTGTCCAGCACCGGCCGCGCCCGGAGGGGCAGGTTCGAAAGTCGGGACAGCCTCTTGATTCCTGCGGTTTCGCGGCACCGCAATGTTCCGATCCTGCTGTCGCCAGAATGCGCGTGGAGCACCTCCACGGACACCGCGGATGCGGGCCACGCGCCTGGGTGTGATCGCCCCCGGGTGGCCCGGGTCAGGGAGTGGCTGGAGCGTGCCGCGGCCGAAGGGGCGGGACTGAGCATGCGGCGCATGGGTTTCTTGGTTCGTCGCCCCCCGGCCGTCACCGCCTCACCCGCCTTCGTCGCGTTGCTCCGGCTGCACCACCCGTTCGCGGGCCTGCTCAGAGGCAGCCCAACTCCATGGCGCGGAGCACGGCGCGGGTGCGGTCCCTCACGCCCAGCTTGGAGAGGATGCTGGAGGTCTGGTTCTTCACCGTCCCCTCCGCCGTCCCCAGCGCGTCGGCGATCTCCCGGTTGCTCAGCCCCCGCGCGATGAGGCGCAGCACCTCCACCTCGCGGCGGGTGAGCCCCTCCGGCAGGTCCGCGTGGGGGAAGTCGCGAGGCAGCTCCGCCATGCCGCGCGCCACGCGCTCCGCGACTCCTGGCGGCAGCAGCGTCTGACCGGAGGCGACGCGCCGGATGGCCTCCGCCAGCTCCTCCAGGGACACGTCCTTGAGGAGGAAGCCCTGCACGCCCAGGCGGAGGGCCTCGATGAGGACGGCGTCCTCGTCGAAGGTCGTGAGCAGCACCACGCGCCGGTCCGCGTCCGTGCGGCGCAGCGCGCGCAGGGCCTCCAGCCCCGTCACGCGCGGCATGCGCACATCCATGAGCACCACGTCCGGGTCCAGCTCCGCGACCTTGCGCAGCGCCTCCTCGCCGTCCGAGGCCTCGCCCACCACCCGCAGGTCGGGCGTGAGCTCCAACAGGCTGCGCAGGCCCTGGCGCACCAGGGCATGGTCATCCGCGAGCACCAGGCGGACCGTGTTCATGTCCCCACCCCACGCTCCTGCGTGGCCGGCAGCCACGCCTCCAGCTCCAGCCCCTTCCCCGCCGCCGCGCGCCACTCCACGCGCCCGCCCAGCCGGGTGAACCGCTCCCGCATGCCGGTGAGCCCCGCGCCGGGCGTCACCGTCACCGCGCCGCCTCCGTCGTCCCGCGCGTGCACCCGCACCCCGCCGTCCTCCGTGGGGGCCATGACAATCCACAGGTTGCGGGCCCCGGCGTGGCGCAGCGTATTGGTGAGGACCTCCTGCACGCAGCGGAACAGCGAGTGCGCCGCTTCGGAGGACTCCAGGGCCAGCTCGCCGGGAACCTCCAGGTGGACTGCGAGCCCCGGGGCCCCTTCCGCGAGCGCGCGCAGCGATGGCAGGAGCGGCATGGGCGCCTCGCGCAGCTCCGTCACCGTGCGCCGCACCTCGGACAGGAGCGTGCGGGCGGTCTCTCGCGCGCGGCGCAGGTGCTCGGCGGCGGCCGTGTCCTTCGCGGTGTACGCGGCGGCCTCCAGGTTGAGGCTGAGCGCGGTGAGGTGGTGCCCCACGGAGTCGTGCAGCTCGCGGGCGATGCGCAACCGCTCCCCCTCGCGCTCACGCGTGGCGAGCAGCACCTGGGTGGCCTGGAGCTCCGCGTGGACCCGGGCCAGCTCGCGGCGGGCCTCGGCCTCGCGGACCATCACCAGGGCCGTGCCGAAGGTGAAGCCCTGGAAGCCGGTGTAGATGAGCGTCTGCACCAGTGCCTGGACGAACGGGCGCTGGACCGCGAACGCGACGAGCATGCCCAGCACCTGGGCCCCCACCCACGCCAGCGCCCGGCGCTGGAGGAGGATCTCCGGCACCTGTCCGGCGGTGATGGCGAGCAGCGCGCCGTCCAGCCCGCTCTCCCCCGTGGCAATGCAGACGAGCGCCGCGAGCGTCTGCGCGACGAGCAGCGGCAACTCTCCTTTGCCCTGCACCCGCGTCTGGAACCAGAAGGCCCCACCGAAGGTGAGGAGCCCGAGGCACCACAGCAGCGTGTCCGGCGCCATCCACCGCGCGGGCGCATGCGACAGGTCCTCGACGTGCGCGAAGCCGACCACGGCCCAGGTCAGCATCCCGGCGACGAACAGCAGGCGATGGGTGGTGGCGGGCTTCGCCACGGGGGACCGCGCGGGCATGGCTCAAGGACCCTAGGCCACCCGCGACACGGGGGCCATGTGCCGGAAGTCACATGCGGGCCGTATGACTTCCGCCAGATGGAGGCACCCGCGCCGACGCGTACCTTGCTTCCCGGACTCACCACACGTCGGAGGCACCTGTGTCGTTCTACCTGCTCGCCCGCTGGTTCCACATCGCGTCGGGGATCATCGCGTTCGTCACGCTCTGGCTGCCCCTGGTGGCGCGCAAGGGAGGCGCCCTGCACCGGCGCGTGGGCCAGGCCTACGTGGGCGCGATGATCTCCGCGGCGATCTCCGCACTGGCCATCTGCGGACCGCGCTTCATCCAGGCTCCGGGCACGCAGCCCATGGACCTCTTCTTCATCTACATCGCGGTCCTGAGCGCGGCCTCCGCGTCCATGGGAGTGCGCGTAATCCGGACGAAGACGCGCACCGGGGCGAGCACGCACCCGCTGGACGTGGGCCTGTCCACGCTGCTCCTGTGCATGGGCCTCTTCACCGCGGCGTACGGACTGCGGATGGGCGTGCCCCTGCTCTGGGGCTTCGCGCCGGTGGGCATCTTCTCCGGGTTGACCGGGCTCTGGTACTGGATGCGTCCGCCCCAGGACCGCATGCACTGGTGGTTCCAGCACATGGGCGCGATGGTGGCCTCGGGCATCGGCACCATCACCGCCTCCCTGGTGGTGAACGCCAGGCACGTCGGCATCGAAGGCCTTCAGCTCGCGATCTTCCTGGGGCCCACGGTGGTGGGCGTGGTGGGGCTGAAGCTCTGGACGCGCTACTACCGACAGCGCTTCGCCCGGAAGGCCCCGGGTCCCGTTAGCGTCCCCTGGGCAGGGGCCGCAGCGCGGCGATGACCAGGTCCACCACGGTGTCGGCGTACGCGCTCGTGAGGGGCGCGGTGCGAAGCAGCCACCGGTGGAAGAGCGGCCCGACGAGCAGCTCGACCGCGACATCCAGGTCCACCCCCTTCGCGACCTGGCCTGCTTGCTGCGCCGAGCGCAGCCGCTCTTGGACCGCCCTCAAGTGGGGCCGCAGCACGGCCTCCACGAACTGCTGGGCCAGCGCGGGGTCCGCCTGCGACTCCGCGGTGAGCGCCCGCGAGGGCAGCTCGAAGCGCGGATCCGTGAGCTCCTGCACCGTGGCGCGCAGCACCTCCCGCAGGTCGGCCTTGAGGTCGCCGGTGTCCGGCAGCGCCGAGGGCTGATTGCCGCCGCTCAGCTCCACGAACGCGTCCAGCACCACCGCCCCCTTGGAGGGCCACCACCGGTAGATGGTCTGCTTGCCCACCCCCGCCCGCGCCGCGATCGCCTCGACCGTCAGACGCGCGTAGCCCACCTCTCCGACGAGCTCGACGGCGGCCGTGAGGATGGCCTGGCGGGAGCGCTCACTGCGGCGGGACGGTTCCGGGGTCTTCGGGTCAGCCATGGACCGCCAGCCTACAACCAACGAGACGGGACGTCTCGTCTTGACATCCAGCCCCTCCAGGCGGATTGTGACGAAACGAGACGGTCCGTCTCGCCAGCTTCCGCCAGGAGAGCGCCATGTCTCGTCGTGCCCATATCGCGATGGTCAGCATCCCCGCCCACGGTCACGTCAATCCGAGCCTGGAGCTCATCCGGGAGCTGGTGTCCCGAGGGCACCGGGTGACGTACGCCAACGACGAGGCCTTCGCCGAGCCCATCCGCCAAACGGGCGCGGAGCTTCGCCCCTACCGCTCCCTGCTCCCCCGCGAAGGGGTGACACAGCCACGCTGGCCCGACGACCTGGTGGGGCAGCTGGACATGTTCCTCGATGACGCCATGTCCATGCTTCCGCAGCTGCGCGCTGCGTATGAGCACGACCGGCCGGATCTCTTCCTCTACGACATCGGCTGTTCCACGGCGCGAATCCTCGGAGAGAACTGGGGCATCCCCGCGGTCCAGCTCTCCCCCTCCTCCGTCGCGTGGGAGGGCTACGAGCAGGACATGGCCGCACTGGTGGAGACGCTGCGCACCGATCCGCGCGCCGTGGCGCACTACCAGCGCTACTCCGCCTGGCTCAAGGAGTGCGGCGTGGCGGAGACCGACGCCATGCTCTTCGTCGGGAAGCCGCCGCGCGGACTGGTGCTCATCCCGCGCGCGCTCCAACCGCAGGCGGACCGGGTGGACCTCAAGCGCTTCACCTTCGTGGGGCCGTGTTTCGGAGATCGCTCGGCGCAGGGCTCGTGGCAGCGTCCCCCAGGCGCTCGGAAGGTGCTGCTGGTGTCGCTCGGCTCGACCTTCACGCGCCAGCCTGGCTTCTACCGCGCGTGCCTCGCTGCCTTTGGAGGGCTTCCCGGCTGGCACGTGGTGCTGCAGATCGGCAAGCACGTGGCGCTGGAGGACCTGGGAACAATCCCAGACAACGTCGAGGTCCACCGCTGGGTGCCGCAGCTGGCGGTGCTCGAACAGGCCGATGCGTTCATCACGCATGCGGGCATGGGAGGCGCGCAGGAGGGCCTGTACTGCGGGGTGACCATGATTGCAGTGCCCCAGTCGACGGATCAGTTCTCCAATGCGGATCAGCTCGTCGCGCTCGGCATCGCGCGGCGGATCGACACGGAGGACGCCACGGCGGACGCGTTGCGCTCCGCGCTGCTTCAGCTCACGGAGGACCCGGCCGTCGCGACCCGGCTCGCGGCCCTCCGCAAGGAGCTGCGAGCGGAGGCTGGTGCCGCGCGCGCGGCGGAGCTGCTGGAGAAGGAGTTCCGTCTGTAGATGAAACCGGGGTTCACATGCGACCTGGGAACGGAAGGTCCTGGCCTGAATGGGCCAGGACCTCCCGGGTCCACACCGCGCGAATGTCGCTCAGGAGATGGAGCGCCGCCGGGCCGCCATCACGCCGAGGAGCCCCAGCATTCCCCAGACAGCGCTCACGGGCGCATCACTGCCCGCCGCGCATCCGCACCCCGTGTCCCCTGGCTCCAGGATGGGTGGCACACCCGCGTCCGGCTTCGCCCCCGCGTCCGGCGTCTGTGTCCCTGCGTCAGGCTCCGTCCCTGAGTCCGGTGTCGGCCCTGCGTCCGGCGTCTGCGGGCCCGCATCCGGCACCGGCCCGGCGTCCGGATCCATCCCAGCGTCAGGCTCCATCCCGGCGTCCGGCTCCGTCCCCGCGTCGAAGGGAGCCGGCATCACGTTCACCGACACCTGGAAATCGCACGTGGCGCGGTTGCCCGCGGCGTCCTCGGCCGTGACGGTGACGGGAGTCGTCCCGGGCAGGAAGGCGCTGCCCGACTCCGGGCTGTACGTCAGGACGGGGGCGGCCGTGACGAGATCCACTGCAGTCGCGGGAGGGAACTCCACGGCGTGCGCGGCCTCGTCCTCGACGGTGACGGAGACGTCCTCCGGACACGTCAACTGGGGCGCGGTGGTGTCGCGGACGAACACGTGGAAGGTACACGTGGCCGTGAGCTCCTCCTCGTCGTGCGCCGTGACCGACACCAGGGTGTCGCCCAACGGGAAGGTGCTGCCCGACTCCGGGCTGTACGTCACCCGCGGCGTGGAGGTGTCGTCCGAGGCCCGAGCCTCCGGCAGGCTCACGTCCGCGCCCGCGGCACCGGTGGCCTCGGTGGTGACGTCCTCGGGGCAAATGACAGTCGGCGGCACGGGTCCGGTCACCGCCCGCCAGGGGATGAGCCAGGGCTCGTAGCCCGTCCAGCCGTCATTCGCGGTGAGGAAGATGCGGTTGCCGCTGCGCGTGAGCGTGCGCGGGCGCGAGGAGGATGGCCCCGGCGCGATGTCCGTGATGCGCACGGTGCCCGCCTCCGTCCCGTCCGTCTTCCACACCTCGATGCCGGACGCGGAATCCGCGGCGGCGAACACCAACATGCCTTCGGGCTCGAGCGCGAGAAACGACACCGGGTCCCCGGTGCCCATGAGGCCCGGCGCAGGCCCCCGGACTCGCACGGTGCCCGCCTCGGTGCCATCGCTCTTCCACAGCTCGGGGGCACCCGCGGCGTTGGCGGCGGCGAAGTAGAGCGTCTCGCCCACGCGCGTCAGCAACGTGGGCGCGGAGCCGCCAAGACCCGGCACCAGATCCTTCACCTTCACCGTGCCCTCGGGCGTGCCATCGCTCCGCCACAGCTCGTTGCCGGACACGCCGTCATTCGCGGCGAAGTAGACCCTTCCGTTCACACCCACCAGCGAGGAGGGCTTGGAGCCCGACATGCCGGGCAAGATGTCCTTCACCCGCACGGTCCCCTCGGGCGTGCCGTCGCTTACCCCCAGCTCGGAGCCATAGGAGTAGTCGAAGTAGCGGAAGAAGAGCCGTTTCCCCACTGCGGTGAGTTGGTAGGACTCCATGCTCGAATCACCGACGAGCTGCTTCACCATCCACGTCCCCGCGTCCGTCCCGTCCGTGCGCCACAGCGCGGCGAGGCGGATGAAGTACAGGATGCCGTCCATCTGGACGGGCTCGCGGATGGCGCTGCCGGACAAGTTGTAGGACAGGTCCTTCACCTTCACCGTGCCCTCGGCGGTGCCGTCGCTGCGCCAGAGGTCCATGCCGGACACGCCATCGTTGGCGATGAAATAGAGCATCCCCTGGTAGGCCCCGAACACGTTGCAGTCACACGACGCCGTCCCGGAGCGCATCTCCGTCACCATCACCGTGCCGGCCTCGGAGCCGTCGCTCTTCCACAACTCGTAGCCAGTGGCCGGCGTGTAGGCGATGAAGAAGAGCGTCTCTCCGACCCGGGTGAGTGACCCCAACGCCGAGCTGGCCGGGCCCGGAACCACATCCTTCACCAGCACCGTGCCCTCGGGCGTGCCGTCGCTCTTCCACAGCTCGTAGCCGTGCACGCCATCATCCGCGACGAAGAACATCGTGCCGCCCACATCCACGAAGGACACGGGCATGGAGTCGGACGTCGCGGGGCCCCGATCCGTCAGTCGCGTGGTGCCGGCCTCGGTGCCATCACTCGTCCACAGCTCCATGCCCTTCACGACGTCGAAGGCGAAGAAGTAGAGGCGTCCGTCCATCACCTGCGCCTTGCTGAACTTGCTGGCCGCGGAACCAGGGTTGATGTCCTTCACCCGCCAGGTGCCCCCGGGTGTGCCATCGCTCCGCCACAGCTCGTTGCCGGACACGCCGTCATTGGCGACGAAGTAGAGGACCCCGTCCATCACCACCAGGAAGTTGGGCAAGGAGTCTCCCGGCCCGGGGAAGATGTCCTTCACCAGCACCGTGCCCTCGGGCGTGCCATCGGTCCTCCACAGCTCGCGCCCCATCTCCTTGCCATTGGCCGTGAAGAGGGCCACTCCGTTCACAGCGATGAAGGACTGGGGACTGCCGTTGCCAGGCTGCATGAGGTCCTTGAGAAACCCCGTGCCCCCTGGCGTGCCGTCGCTCTTCCACAGCTCGTCCCCCTCGCCGTTCGGCCCCTGGCTCGCGAAGTAGTACAGCCCGCCCACGACCCCTGGCGAGCTGATGAACAGACCGCTGTTGGGCTTGGGGTTCACGTCCGCGATGAGCACCGTGCCCTCGGGCGTGCCATCGCTCTTCCACAGCTCGTTGCCGTGCACACCGTCATACGCGGTGAAGAAGAGCGTCCCGTTCACATCCCGCAGGTACGCGGGCTGGGAGTATCCCGCGCCAGGCCAGATGTCCTTCACCAGGACCGTGCCCTCGGGAGTGCCGTCGCTCTTCCACAGCTCGTCGCCCGTGTCCGTATCGTTCGCGGCGAAGAAGAGCGTCCCGCCCGAGACGGTGAGCCCCGACACGGTGGGCCAGATGGAGCCCTCGAAGAGGCGCAAGCGCACGGTGCCCGCCTCGGTGCCATCGCTCGTCCACAGCTCGCGATCGCGGGCGAAGACCAGCCGGTGGCCCAAGCGGATCAGGGAGCGCGGCGCGCCGCTGTTGGGCCCTGGGAGCAGGTCCTTGACCCGCCAGGTTCCCTCGGGGGTGCCGTCACTGCGCCACAGCTCGTTGCCGGAGTAGTCGGTGGCGGAGAAGTAGAGGATGCCGTCCAGCTCCGCGAAGTTGTCAGGGTTTCCATCGTAGGGCCCTGGCTGGATGTCCATGACCAGCACCGTGCCCTCGGGGGTGCCATCGCTCTTCCACAGCTCGAGCCCGTTGCGCAGGTCGGATGCGGCATAGAAGAGCGTGCGCCCCACGCGCAGGGACTGGGACGCGGACTCCGCGTAGGCCACGCTGGCCGCCCCCGGCTGGATGTCGCGCAGGAGCCGGGCCTCTCCCACCGCGAGCGCGTCGGCGCGTGAGCCCTGCTTCGCGGACACTCCGGCCCCCGGACGCCCCTCGTCCGAGCACCCTCCCAAGGCCAACCCCAGGGCCAACAGGAGGGTCCCCCACTTCGCCATGGCTTGCATGTGCTCCCCTCATCCACCACCGGCCAGCCCCCAGGGCGGCGTCTCGGCGGTGAGGACTCGGAGGTACAGGGTGGGTGGACGCAGCGTCAATCCCCCACCCCGACGACGCTAGGCAACCTGGGCGAGGACCTTGGACCAGCGCTCGCGCATGGCCTCGCGGACCTCCGCGTCCGGGAGCTTCTCCATGTGCACGTGGAGGGAGGCGCCCTTCGTCTTGGGCGTCACCGTGAGCTGCAACGTCGCCGGCTTCTTCCAGCCGTCCGTCTCCCAGGTCATGCGAAGGCGCTGGCCGGGCTTCACCACCCGGACTTCGCCTCGCACACCGGGTGCGCCGCGACGCTTGGGGGCCTCATAACGGCCTCCCACTTCGGCCTTCAACGTCGCGCCCGGGCCCAGCCAGCGCTCCGGTTGCGTCGTGACCCACTCCCAGAGCTCGGGTGCGGTCATCGGCAGCGTGCGCACCACGCCCACCTGGAAGCCCGTGGCGGCGGTCTCGCCCACCACCCGCTTGCCCCGGGCCTGCTCGTACGCCACGGCGATGGACTGCTGCCACCAGCCGGACTTGACCTCCCGGCCCACGAGCGTGGCCAGCTGCTTGTGGGTCAGCCCGGCCGCCCCCGCCTTGTCCAGGGCGCGCATCCAGGCCTTCCAGTCACGGCCGGTGGCCTCCTTCACCGCCGCGTCCGTGACGCGTTCGGTGATGAGCGCCTTCTTCTTCGCGACCGCGGACTTCTTCGCGGCCGAGGGCTTCTTCGGGCGCGTGGCGATCTCCTCGAGCCGCGTCTGCACCAACTTCTTCACCAGCTTCGCCGGGAGCGGTTTGTCCGGTGGAAAGGTGACGCCGCCCTTCGACGTGGTGTAGCCCTCCAGCTCCGACTTCAGCGCCGGCACCACGCTGCCGCTGCCGGGGTAGAAGCCGCAGTGCTTCTTGAAGAACGCGAAGCCCACCACGAGGTCCCCGTCCACCTTGAAGGCGGGCATCTGGTAGCTGATGGTCTCGGTGGCCTTGGGGAGCAGCTTGCGCAGCTGCGTGCGCAGGGCGGTCAGGGTCTTCTTCGCCGCGGGGTCGGTCACGTTCGCCAGATAGGCGTCAATCGTCTGCGGGACTCGGGTCGTCGTCGCCATGGTCTTCGGGCCTCCGAGGGCGCGGGTCGATGTGGAACGAGAATTTCGGATTGTAGGGGACGCGCTGCTTGATGATGCGCCCGTGGACGTGAATCTCGTTCTTTTCATCTCCAGAGAGGATTCGACGCGCATGGGCAAATATGGCAGCGCCAGGCAAGGGAGCCCTGCCCCGCGGATGCTCGGCGCCCGCTCCCTGGAGACCCCATGAAGCTCGAACGCCACGTCGGCGGACTGTCGCTTGCGCGCAAGGTGAACTACCTGCGCGCGCGCGGCTGGCGCGAGGACCCGGAAGGCTGGTCGAGCGAGCGTTTCCGCCCCGTCCCCATCGCCCGCGCCCTCCATCACCAGCTCACCGACGACCTCAGCCAGGCGCTGTGCCGAATGGGCTGGCAGGTGATGGGCTACTCCCCGCGAGGCTATGTCCAGATGCGCGACGGTGAACGGGGCCCGTCCTGCTCCCTTCCCAAGGCGCTGCGCATCCAGGCCCGGCGGGAGCGCCGGCCCGTCGCCGAGCTGACGTATGCGTTGTTCCTCGCGGCGCTCCTCGAGACCGAAGGCGGCGCCCCCGGGTGAGGCCGGAAGAGACGTGCGTTTCGTGCGCATGCCATCATCGAAGGTCGGAAACCCGAGCAGAAGAGGTCCCGTGAGCGTCGCGACAGTCGATGAAGGTCCGTTGCTGGGCCCGAGCTTCTTCCTCAGCCGGACCGCGCTCCGCTCGCTCGCGTTGGCGCATCGCGAGACCTACGGCGCCGCGCGGCCCCATCCGCACGTCGTCATCGACGGCTTCCTGGGAGAGCGGCTGGCGACGCAGCTGGCCGGCGTCTTTCCAGGCGCGACCGGGGCCCCCTGGATGCGCCGGGATCATCCGGAGCAGGCGGCCCGCCTGGGACAGCTTCAGCGCAAGGCCTTCGAAGGCGTGCACGGCGCGCTCCGGCACCTGCTCGCGGAGCTCTCGGGCATGTCGTTCCTCGACTTCCTGGAGACGCTCACCGGCGTCAAAGGGCTCATCGCGGATCCGCACTTCCGGGGCGCCGGGCTGCACCTCACTCTGCGCGGGGGCCACCTGGCGCTCCACGCGGACTTCAACCGCGATCGCACCCGCGCGCTCTCACGGCGGCTGACCGTCCTGTACTACCTGAACCCGGGCTGGGAGCCCGCGTGGGGCGGCGACCTGGAGCTGTGGAACGCCGACCTCACCCGCTGCGAGGCCCGCATCGCTCCGGTCCTGGATCGGCTGGTCGTGATGGCGCACGGCGACACCCACTGGCACGGCCACCCCGCCGCGCTGGCGAGCCCCGAAGGACGGGGCCGGGCAACGGTCGCGGCCTACTTCTATACGGCGGAGGAGTCCCCGGACGCGCCAGAGGCCCACAGCGCCCTCTGGGCGCCACCGCGCCCCTGACCGCTACCAGCTTCCGCTGGAGCCTCCGCCCGACGAGCGCCCGCCTCCGGACGACGAGGAGCGGGAGGAGCTCGAGGAACTCGACGACGAGGACCGTGTACGCCGGGGCGTGCTGTGGCGCGAGGTGGTGACGTGGTCGCAGTGTCCACAGCGCACCGTCACCTCCACTTCGCCGCCGTGGTCGTAGGTCGCGCTCCGCAGCGTCCGCGAGGTCTGCTTGCCCGTCACGTAGCCGCACCGCTTGCAGCGCTTGAAGCGAGAGAAGAACCGGCCATAGCGCTCGACGGCGGCGTCCTCGCACGGCGCGCACCACCAGACGTCGTAGTCCACGGAGCCCAGCGACTCCTCGAACCGCTGGCCCGGGTCGAGGTGGGCATCGTCCGCCGTCTCCCCGAGTCGCACTCGCGGGTTGTTGCACGTGCGGCACTTGCGCGGACGACGGCGGAGCAAGGCACGGCCCGCGAGCCCCGCCGCGCCGAGCACGCCCGCGGCGCCCGCGAAGAGGCCGACGTTCGGCGGCGGGGAGGATTTCTCCACTGTGAGCACCTGCATGTGCGGAGGGTTCAGGAACGCCTCCCGTTCCCAGTCCATGAGCTCGACGTCGTCACTGTCGGCGCTCGGGGCGTCGGCCGCGGCGTCGGGGTTGTTGAGCCGCGAGTTCTCGATGAGTTCCTTCAGCCCTTGCGCGCCCCCGCGCACGGCCTCGTTCGGGTCGCCACGCTTGAAGGCAGGCACGACCTCCTGCGCCATCACCGCGTCGCTGGCCACCTGGTCGTCGGGCTCATCGACTCCGTCTCCAAGGATGATCTCCGCCTTGCGGTCCGCGTACGCGATGAAGAGCAGCGCGCCGTCGTCCCTCCCGGGATGACCGATGCCCCAGCGGTTGAAGAGCTCCAGCGCGAACTCACGCGAGCGCCTGGGCGACGTGGTGTCCACCATCACCACCATGAGCTGGCCCAGTCCGCGGTCGTCCAGCGACCGGGCCATCTCATCGACCTCCGCCCGAACCTCTGGTTCGAGGACGTGCGACGGCGTGAGGTCCACCGTCCAGGAGCCCGCGGCGGGCCGGGGCACCGCTTCCACCGTGACGCCCAGGGCCGGAGTGCCGAGGGCGCAGAACAGGACCACGAAGCCCAGCCATGCGCGCATGGCGCCGAATGTAACAGAGGGCGCCAGGGCCCCATGCGCCGCTAGCGGGCCGCCGCCTTCGCCCGCTTGCGTTCAATGAGCTGGCGCGCGGCCTGTCCGCTCGTGACGAACTCGACGTCCCCCTTCAGCCGGCCCGTGAGATAGAGCGCGAAGGCGACGGCCTTGGCGCTCGCCATCTGCAGCCGCTGGGTTCCGACGTAGATGACGCCTCGCAGCCACTCCGGGCGGGATTCCTTGCTGAAGTACTCGCGAGCCGGCTTGTCGATGACGGACCCGTCGATGTCCACGACGACGAACACGGGCTCCTGGACCGCCACCTCCTGCACGATGGACAGCAGGCGCTTCGCATCCTCCAGTCCCGTGGAGCCCTGGAAGTCGACCCACAAGACATCGGGCTCCTCCAGATGCACCCGATGCGCTCCGAATGCCCACTCACGTCGTTCCGTCATGAGTCCCCCCGGCCGGATACACAGACCGGGGCGGAGCATACTGAAACACGTTGGCTCGCCACCAGGGCGGCCGTCACTCGATGGCGGTAGGCTCCGGGCCCGGCCAGAACCCGTTCCGCACGTCATTCCACGCCATGTATCTGGAAACACATCTCACCCTCGCCCTGCCTCCTGGAGCAGAGCCGGCGCTCCGGACGTGGGCTGTGCGCCGTGGAGTGAAGGTGCTGTGCATCGAGCTCGTACGCGGCGTGGCGCCCCGGCAGATCATGCTGACCCTGCACGGCGGCACGTCGGTGGTGGAGGCGCGACAGCACGCCGAGGCGCTGGCCTTCGAGGCCCTCTCCACCTGCGGTGCACGGCGGAGCCGCCTCAAGGTCGAGGCACCCTGGTCCCAGGGCCCGTTCGCGGCTTCCGCACCGGTCTACCTGGAACACCACGTCCGGGTGGCCACCCGCGACCTGGAGGCCCTGGGGCGGCTCGCGGCCTCGCAGTCCGCCCACCTGTCCCGCAGCGCGTACAAGGTGTCACCGGACGGCGTCCAGGAGCGGTTCCTCACCCAGCGGTTCGGTCCCTCGGATGATGCCGCCATGGGTGCGGCATTCGACTCGCTCCTGGCGAGCCTGGCGGACGCGGGGCTCCCGGTGACGAAGGTGGAGCGCGAGCGCGTGCTCTTCGACGACAACATCGCCCTCGACGAGGGCTGGCTGGAGGAGACATCCCCATGAGCGACCCCACGAAGCCCGTATCGCCACGGCGCGCTCTTCCCGCGGGCTATGAGCGGGACGACAACCGGCCAGACGTGTTCGATCCGGCCCTCAAGCACCACGACGCGGCCTTCATCAAGGGGCCTCCCCGCTTCGAGGACCCCACGGAGGCGGCCCGCTTCCGTGAGGCCCGTGCCCGGCTCCTCCGGCGGTGCCTCGCGGGCATCGGCCGCGGGCCCGTGGGTGAGCAGCTCGTCGCGCGTGGCAGCGCCGTCCTCGAGCTCTGGTACGGCGGGCGCGCCCGGCCGGCCAAGGACCTCGACTTCGTCGTCACGCCCGCGTCCGTGAGCCCGACGTCGCGCGAGGGCATGCAGCTCATGGCGGACCTGACCCGGGCCGTCACGGATGCGCTGCGGCTGGAAGGCATCCACCTGGATCCGGCGAGCATCCCGGTGGACGGCATCTGGACCTACGAGCGCGCCGAGGGCCGCCGGCTCACGTTCCCCTGGAGCTGGGAGGGGCGCGTCCGCGACTCGGTCCAGGTCGACGTCGTGTTCAACGAACAGCTGCTCACATCACCGCTCCGGCACACGGTGGAGGGGGTGCCGGTCCAGGTCGCCACGCCAGAGGAGTCCCTGGCGTGGAAGCTGCTCTGGCTCAGAAATGACTGCTGGCCCCAGGGCAAGGACCTCTACGACGCGGTCCTGCTCGCGGAAGACACCCGCCTGCCACCGGGCTTTCTCCAGCGCGTGTTCGAGGCGAGGCAGAACTCGTGGATCGCTCCCATCCGCCCGGGGGCGTTCGAATTCGCGGGCGCGCTGGACTGGCCCAACTTCGTGCTCGAGCACCCCTCGCTCGCCGGAGCGACGCTCGAGGAGTTCCTGGCACGGTTGGACCGGGCGCTCCAGCGGGGCATCTGAGCCCCCTCACTCGATCGTGGAGTTCGTCACCCGGATGGGCGTGTCCGTGTGGTTCGAAATCTGCGGATAGGTCACGTACCAGGAGCCGCCCTTGTTGTTCTGGATGACCGAGCGGTCGATGCGGATGTCGCCCGAGTGGTCATTGCTCACGAAGAAGATGGCGCTGCCGTGCGCGTTGACCTCGTTGTGCTCGATGCGCGTGCCACAGAGCGACAGCGTCATCGTGTTGCCATCGTTGTAGATGGCCCCGCCGCTGCCACCGCCCGGCGTGCCCGGCTGGGCGGGATTGGCGCCGTTGCCGATGGCCCGGTTGTGGGAGAAGAGGCTGTTGATGACGGTCCACGACACGCCAATGCTGCTGATGCCGCCGCCGTTGGAGCAGACCCCGCCGTAGCCCTCCTTGCCGCCGAAGGTCGTGTTCACCACGTAGACGGGCTGGTCGTCGTGCTGGTCGAACACCCGCAGCGCGGCGCCTCCGACGTCCGGGCCGGTGTCCGCGCACACGTTGTTGAAAAAGCGGGAGTTGATGACCTTCACCCGGCCGCCGCGCACCCAGACCGCGCCGCCGCCGTCGAACTCCTTCTCACTCTTGGAGCTGGCGTCCACGAAGGTGAGGTTCTGGAGCGTCAGCCGGGGGTGGTCCTGGTCCTGGCAGTGGGAGGTCGTCCACACCTGGGCCTGGTCGCAGGTGTTCATGTAGAGGATGCGGTGCTTGCCCGCGCCGCTGAGCGTCACCAGTCCCTTGCCGTCGATGACGATCTCCGGCCCCTTGTCGTTGAAGACCTTCGCCGTCCGGTCCAGCGTGATGACAACGGGCTCCGGGCCGCAGTCGAAGGTGATGACCCCACCCTTCGCCACGGCACTGACGAAGGCATCCGAGGTGCAACTGGCCGGCGTCCCCGTCCCGACGACGGTGGTGGGCCGGGACACGTCCGCGAGCCCCGCCTCCGCGGGCACGGCGCACGTCGCCTCGGCGTTCGGGTTGCCAGCCGGGGGCCCGTCCTTCGGGTTGGTCAGCGGGTTGGGGACATCCACGCCCTCATCGTCCGAGCAGCCAGCGGCGCACACCAGCGCGACCCCCACTGCCAGGGAGCGCAGCGTGGATACAGGGAACCAGTGAAGTCTCTTCGGGTGCATTCAGCCTCCAGGGGGGAGGCAGTCTAGGGCGGCGGTGCACCCGGGATGAACACCCGTCAGTCCTGGCGACACGGCGCGGACCGCTTGCGGCAACTGGCGATTTGGGGCACGAGACGCGCCGTGATCGTTCGTCCTCGTCCTGGCTTCTTCAAGCTCCTGTTCGTCGTGCGCGGCACCATCCTTCCGCGCGTCCTGCCCCACGTGTTGGGGGTCGCTGCGCTCGCCACGCTGGTCGTCATGACGCTGAAGCAGGGCTACATCCGGCTTCCAATCACGTCCCCCGCGCCGCTGTCGCTGCTCGGCATCGCGCTCTCCATCTTCCTCGGCTTCCGCAACAACGCCTGCTACGACCGCTGGTGGGAGGGACGGAAGCAGTGGGGCGCGCTCATCATCGAGGTGCGCGCCTTCACCCACGCGACCATCGCGCTGCTGGACGACGGACGCGCCGAGCTGCCCGACGCCGGGCGGCAGGCAGCAAGGAGGCTGGTGCACCGCACCATCGCCTTCCCCTACGCGCTCGCCGCGCACCTCCGCTCGAAGGACGCCGGAGAAGCCATTGGCCGCCACCTGGAGGAGCCTGAGCGCTCACGCGTCCTGGGCAGCGGCAACCGCCCCAATGCGCTCCTGCGCGAGCACCAGCTGGAGTTGGCCCGCCTGCTCCGCGAGGGCCGGCTCACCGACATCACCTGGGCCGCCTTGAACGAACGGGTGCACGCCATGATGAGCATCTTCACGGCCTGCGAGCGCATCCGCCTCACGCCCCTGCCCTTCGCCTACACCGTGCTCCTGCACCGCACGGCCTACCTCTTCTGTCTGCTGCTGCCCTTCGGCCTCGCCGAGTCGATGGGTTGGTTCACGCCGGTGCTCACGGCCATGATTGCCTACACGTTCTTCGGCCTGGACCTCCTCAGCGAGGAGCTGGAAGAGCCCTTCGGAGAAGCTCCCAACGACCTGCCCCTGCTCGCGATGTCCCGCACGGCGGAGATCAACATGCTGGAGTCGCTGGGAGAGCCTCAGCCGGAGCCGCTGCGCCCCAAGGACTTCGTCCTCGGCTGACGAAAACATTCCGGGCCGTATTTTCAGAAATTACGGCTTTGGCTAGCTTCCCTGGGACGCGCCAGGAATGACCTGGCGCGCATTCCGAGGGAACCATGCTCAAGCTCCTGTCGTCGGCCGTCCTCAGCCTGCTGCTCTCCCTGGGGCTTCTGCCCGCTTCGCCCGAGGAGACAGAAACCACGGCGCTCGCCGCCACGACGACCACGGTCGCGACGCACAACACGTGGCACGGGCAGGCGAACACGCGGCCGCTCGCGGACATCATCGGCTGGCAGGAGGTGGACACCGCGGAGGGCCACTCCAAGCTGGGCGCGATGGACGCCTACGCGCACTTCCGGCCCGGTGATGACCGGCTGGACGCGCGCAACTCCATCGCCATCTCCTGGCGCAAGAGCAAGTTCGAGAAGACGGGCGATGGGTCCCGGCTCACGCATGGCGGTGAGGCCGGGGTGACGCCGTCTCGCTTCGTGAACTGGGTCGTGCTGAAGAACCTCGCGACCGGCGAGAAGCTGGCGTTCATCAACACCCACTACATCTCCGGCGCCTGGAACGGCGAGCACCCGGAGCGCCAGGAGCGCTGGCGGACGCACAACACCGTGGTGCGCGAGGTCGTCGCGGAGCTGCGCGGCCGGGGGCTGCCCGTCGTGCTGGTGGGCGACTTCAACCGCGCGCTGTCGCAGGACATCCCTGGGATGAACCACCTGAACACCGCGGGCGTCAGCGGCGTGCCCATCGATCAGATCTACGTCACCGTGGGCATCGGCACCGGTCCCGCCGAGCGGCTGGAGAAGTACGGCTCCGACCACTTCGCCTACACCGCGACCGTCCGGTACTGAGGCGAAGGCCGGGGCGGGAGGACCGCCCCGGCCCGCCCGCGCTACCAGCAGGTGAACTGGAGGTTGTCGTACCGGACCGACGCGGTGCTGAAGACCAGCGTGCGCATGTCCCCCTGGGCGAAGCCGCTCTCACCGCAGGCGCAGGTCGTCCCGGTTCCGGTGCACGACGTCCAGTTGGTGGTGTCCCCGCTCGAGTCCTTGCGGTACTCGGCGTTGAAGACCGCCTTGTTCTTGTTCGTGAACCAGGTCTTGTAGGCGCCGCACTCGTTGTACTTCTGGCACTCCTCGTTGATGGCGAAGTCGAAGGAGTCCGCGAGCGCGGGGACCTGGTCCACGTCGTTCTTGAGCGCGATGCCCAGGCACAGCGAGTGGGCGGTGGTGGCCAGCCAGCGGTTGTAGTCGAGCTGGTTCGCCGCCGTCAGGCCCCAGCAGGCCTGGTCGGTGCAGTTGATGTCGTCGTCGTGCGAATAGCCGTCGATGTTGTCCGGCTCCACCGCGTCGCAGCCCTTGTTCTTCGCCAGCTGCATGCGTGACGTCATCACCGTGCGCACCGCCTGCTTGCGGTGGTCCAACCACCACTCACAGCCGCCGCCGCTCGTGCACCAATCGCCCATGATGTGCACGGACTGCGCGCAGTTCTCCCCGGGGGTGCAGTACGTGTCCTGCGGGAACTGGTTCGCGTCCTCCCGCCAGTCCTCATAGGAGCCCGCGCTGAAGTAGCAGACCACCTTCTTGCCGGCGGTCTTGTACTCCTGGATCTTCGCGGCGGTCGTGTTGAAGAGGTCGACCACGTAGACCTGGGCGTTGAGGTTGGTGGGAATGGCGTTGTGCTCCAGGTCCCACATCCAGGTGGTACCCTTGGGGAAGGCCGGCACCGTGCAGGCGGAAGCCTCGCCACAGACGTTCGGCGTGCCGCCACCGCCGCACGTCTGGGGGCTCTGGCAGGCGCCACAGCTCGCGACCGTGCGCGCCTGGCCACAGTTGTCGGTGCCGCTCTTCTGACCGCAGCTCGCGCCCAGCCGCGCGCAGAAGGCCGCGTCCGTCTCAGCCGTGCACGTCGTGGCGATGTCCCACGCCACCTGGAGCCGGAGGCTGTCCAGCTGCGCCGCGTCCGTCCCCGCCCCCTTGATGAGGCGCGCGCGGATCTCCCCGCTGCTCGACACGAAGTTCGACGCGACCTCGGTGGTGGGGAGCGCGAGCGTCAGGGCCGGCGTCCACACCCAGTCACCGCGCCCCTGCGAGTTGGCGATGCTGACCCAGCTGGAGGTGGAGAACCGGTACAGCTGCCACTGGTAGTAGGACGTCGCGACGCCGGGCCCCTGGTACTTCGTCAGCAGGCTGAGCTGGGTGACCTGGGCCGGGGTGGGCGCGGCCTGGGTGAGGCTGGAGAGGTTGAAGGACAGGTAGCCCGTGTAGCTGGGGCTGAACTCGATGTACTGCGCATAGCAATCCGCGTACGCGCCAACCGTGCAGTTCGAGCTGTTCGTCTTGAGCACGGCCATGCCGCCGCTCTTGCCCGACGCGTCCGTGTTCGCCTGCGTGCTCGCGGAGGCGAAGTCGATGATCTCCGAGCCCGGCAGGGCCTGCTGTTGAACTTCCGGCTCCCGCGCGTCGTCCGCCTCCAATGGCATGCATCCGGGGGTCAGCAAGGCAAGGCAGGGGAACAGCCAGGCACTCCAGTTCGACATTGCGCCTCCAGGGTTTGGGCCCGGCTAGCACAAAAGGGCACCGCATCACTTAGCTCTTGCGCTAAGTGTCTACGGACGTTACTTAGCCTCGTGGAAAAGCATCCGGAACAGCTGAATGGAATTTTCCAGGCACTCGCGGATCCGACCCGACGGGCGGTGATTGCGCGTCTGGGAAAGGGCCCCGCCAGCATCAGCGACCTGGCGAAGCCCTTCGACATGGCCCTGCCATCCTTCATGAAGCACATCCACTTCCTGGAGGACAGCGGGCTCATCCGCACGCACAAGGAAGGGCGCGTGCGGACGTGCGCCTTGGAGAAGAAGCCCTTCGCCGCCGTGGAGTCGTGGCTGTCCGCACAGCGCGCCCTCTGGGAGGCCCGCACGGACCGGCTCGAGCAGTTCGTCACCACCCTATCCAACAAGGAGTGAACCGATGTCCCCTGTCCTGAATCCCGAGCTCGACCTGAGCATCTCCCGCATCATCAAGGCCCCTCGCGCGGTCGTCTGGAAGGCGTGGACGGATCCGGCCAGCTTCGAGCAGTGGTGGGTGCCCGCGCCGTCCCGGTGCAAGGTGTTGGAGCTGGACCTGAGGCCCGGCGGCGCGCTGGTGACGCACTTCAGCGAGACGGCCACCAGCGACTTCATGCCGCACATGAGCGCGTGCTTCCTCGCCGTCGACAAGCTCGAGCGCATCGTGTTCTCGAACGCGATGATCGCTGACTGGCGGCCCGCGGACGTCTCCGGCATGCCGCTCATGACCGCCATCATCACGCTGAAGGATCATCCGCAGGGCACGGACTACAGCGCCCACGTGATGCACAAGAACAGCGCGGACCGGACCCTGCACCACGACCTGGGCTTCCACGAAGGCTGGGGCACTGTCACGGCGCAGCTTGCCGCGCTCGCTGAACGGCGCATGTGAGTCCGGCCCGCCCGTCACGCGGCCAGGACCGCGCGCCGGACCAGTTGGCGGAAGTAACGCGCCGCCGGGTCCGCATGCGTGCGGTCATGCCAGCAGAGGGCCAGCTTGACGGTGTGCGCGGGAATCTGTGCGTTGACGCCACGTACCCCCAGGCGCGCGCCCTGCGCCGCGACCAGTGACTCCGGCAACGTCGCGACGAGGTCGGTCGAGGCCACCATCGCCGCCGCCGTCAGGAACGAAGGCACCGTCATGGCGACCTCGCGGCGGATGCCCGCGCGTGCGTATGCGGCGCCGACGAGGTCCCGGAAGCCCTTGCCCGGGACCATCTCCACGCCCACGTGACGGAGCGCGCTGAGCGCACGCGGGGACAGACGCTTCGCGAGCGCGGGGTGGTCTTCGCGGGCCACGAGGACGGTGCGCTCGTCCAGCAGCGGTTCGACGTGCAGGCCCGCGCCCCGCCCGGCGAGGCCGATGTGCAGGTCGACCTGGGACGAGGTCAGGTCCCCGAGCGCCACGAGCGAGGCGATGCCGACCACGGAGAGGCGCGCGTGCGGCATCTCTTCGGCCATCCGGGCGGCGATTCGCGGTCCCCAGGTGACCTGACCCGCATCGGCGACGGCGAGCGTGAAGGTGCGCGTGCAGCGGGCCGGCTCGAACGGGGCCTCGTGAAGCCCGGACTCCAGTTCACGCAGGCCTCGGGCGATGGCGGGGGCCAGCGCGAGCGCGCGGGGCGTGGGGACGATGCCACGACCCTTGCGCGTGACGAGCGGGTCACCCAGCACGGACCGGAGGCGCGCCAGGCTGTTGCTGATGGCGGAGGGCGTGACGTGGAGCCGCTCGGCCGCGCGCACCACGCTGCGCTCGGTGAGGACGGTGTGGAGCACCAGGAGGAGGTTGAGGTCGAGGGCGGCGATCGAAATGCTCACGGTTGGTGAGCCTAGACCTCACGAACCATCACTACCAGCGAGGTGTCCCCTTCCCCATCATGGGTGCATGCACAGATGGCTCGGCTGTCTCGTCGCGGGCGTGCTCGTCGCATGCCACGCCTCTCCACCGCGTCCTTCCCGGAGCACTCCCATGTCCATGGTTCGCCAGGCCCAGGTCCTGGATTCGTTCATCTCCTACCGCGAGGCCGGGACGGGCTCGCCCATCGTGTTCCTGCACGGCAACCCCACGTCCTCACACGTGTGGCGAAACGTCATTCCAAGGCTCGCCGACCGGGGCCGGTGCCTCGCGCCCGACCTCATCGGCATGGGGGATTCGGGCAAGCCGGACATCCCGTACCGGTTCGTGGACCACGCGCGGTACCTTGATGCGTGGTTCGACGCGCTCGGCCTGCGGGACGTCGTGCTCGTCGGCTACGACTGGGGCGGAGTGCTGGCCCTCGAATGGGCGCGGCGGCATCCGGACCGCGTGCGGGGCGTGGCCGTGTTCGAGACCTTCCTGCGTCCCATGCGCTGGAGCGACTGGCCTCCCCAGGGCGAGCAGCTGTTCCGCGCCCTGCGCACGCCGGGGGTCGGTGAGCAGCTCGTGCTCGAACAGAACGTGTTCCTCGAGAAGTCCTTCGCGAACGGCGTCCGGCATGGCCTCGCGGAGGGAGACCGGGCCGTCTACCAGTCCCCGTATCCAGACGCGGCGTCGCGACGCCCGGTACTCCAGTGGCCCCGGGAGATTCCAATCGATGGTGAGCCCGCCGACGTCGCCGCGGTGATCGAGCGCTATGACGCGTGGCTCGCGCAGCCCTCCGCGAAGCCGGTGCTCCTGCTGACGTTCGGGGACGCCGGGCTCAACGCGCCGCACATCATCGAGTGGGCGCGCGGCAATCTCCCGGCCCTCGAAATCGTTCCGCTGGGACGCGCGGGGCACCATGCCCCGGAAGACGCGCCGGAGGACATCGCGCGCGCCCTCCTGGCCTGGATGGACCGCTCCGAGGGGTGAGCAACCAGGGCCCGTGCGCCAGGTCAGCGCCGCCGCCCACCACCTCCGCGCCAGTTCCTGGGCGGCTTGCCGTGGTGGCCCCGCTGCCCCCCACGCCTGGGGTCGCCGCGCTCGCGCTCCTGCGCCTGGGGCGGACGCTCACGGCTGGCCTCGGCGATCTCATCCGGCATCCAGGGCTGGTCGAGCAGGTCCTGGAGATCCAGCAGCGAGCGGGCCTGGAGCACGCCTCGCCGGCCCCGGGCCACGCTGAAGCGCTGGGGGCGGTCGAGCAGCGGCAGCTCCTCCTCCACCAACGTGCGGGCGAGCTTCTCCGGCAGGTGCAGCCGCACCACGCCCCGCAGGGCCCCGTCCGATAGCTCCTCCACGTCGTACTCCAGCGGCACGGCCTGCTCGCGGACCTCCACGGTGTCCGGGAGCGCCAGGAGGGCCCGGCGCGTCGCGGGCGGCACGAGCGCGTCCAGGTCCAGCCGCAGCGGGCGCTCCCGGAAGTCATCGAGCGTGTCCACCCCATCGAGCTGCGCCTCGTAGAGCGCGGTGAGCTCCGGGTGCCCCAGCGGCGCGGTGGCGCCACCGGAGCGCCGCCACAGCTCGCGCACCTCGGCGATGGCGACCCGGTGACGGTCCACCGCGGGATGCGGCGCCTCGCCCCTCGCCAGTGCTTCCGCGAGCGCGTGCCGGGCTGCCTTGGCGAGCTCCGGCCCCCAGGCGCGCAGCACGTCCACTTCCTGCTCCAGCGTGAAGCCGTAGTAGTCCAGCAGCCTCACGAGCACGACCGAACGGAAGCGCGCGTCATACGTGGGCGCCTCCGATTGACGGCGCGCGTAGCGGCGCAGCAGCGACTGGGGCAGCTGGGTGCCTTCGATGGCGCCCTGCGACTCACCGTTGCGGTCGGCGAAGTAGCGCAGCGTGCCCGCCACCGCGCCCAGGTTGCCGCACACGCTCGTCTTCGACACGCGGGTGAGCTCGCCCCAGGCCGTGCGCTCGTCGATGACCAGGTCGAAGGGCATGAAGCGCGCGAGCAGGTCGCAGAAGCGATGGTGGACGCTGGAGTTCGCGAACGGCATGCGCGCGGGCAGCGCCAGCCCCACGCTCCGGTACACGCTCGCCATCGCGAGCGCCGCATCCTCCAGGGCCTTCACCAGCACCCCGCGCCCCTCCGCCCACGCCGCGAGCTTCTCCGGGTCGAAGACGTGACGCGGCAGCCCCTGCACCTCCCCCACCGTGCCCGCCACCCGGAAGGCCTCGGCGTACAGGTTGTACGCGGTCAGGTGGTCGCTTCCGGGCACGAGCACCTCTTCCAGGTTCCGCTCCTCGCGCGTCATCCGGTGCAGGGACTCCACCGCGCTGCACACCGCGAGGAATGGCAGGAGCGCGTCCTCCGCGTTGACGATGAGCTCCGCCCACGGACGCTCCACGGGCAGGGCCTCCACCGCGCGGCCGTAGGCGGACAGCCGCCCATCCGCGTCCACGATTCCGCGCGCCTCCAGCTTCGCGAGCGCCCGCCGATAGGCGGCGCGGTCCAACGGCACGGGCAGGTCCAGCTCATCCGCCCGCACGCCCAGGGCCGCGGCGGTGAGCGCCACCCGCTCCGGCTCGCCCGCGAGCTGGAACTCGGGCTCGGTGGGCCGCAGCGAGGCGAAGTGGATCAGCCGGTCGCTGAGGATGAAGACGCGCCCGCCCGCCACGCGCCCGTGCACGCGCCCCGCCATCTGCAAGAGCTCGTTGTTGCCCAGGTGCACGCGGGTGAGCACGTTGCGTCCGCCCTCCACCACGTTCGTGAAGCGCAGGTCGTCGATGACGACGGTGTCCAGTCCGGGCACGTTGAGCGCGCTCTGCCCCGCCGCCGTCATCGTGAGCACGAAGGGCCGGGGCGCCGTGCCCTCCAGGAAGGGGCGGATGGCGCGCAGCGGTTCGCCGCCGTGATAGTGCGCCGCGTGGACCTCGGGTGAGCGGGCACGCACGTGGGCCGCCGCCTCCTCCACTCCGGCGCGCGTGGCCAGGAACACGCCCACGCCGCGCCCCTGACGCTCCACGTCCTGGAGGAAGGCGTCGTCGAGGAAGGACAGCGGCTTGCGGCGCTCCACCTCCACCTGGGCCGCCTTGCCCGGGTCGAAGGTGGACACCTGGAGCACGTCCGCGCTGTCCAGGTAGCGCGCGTAGAAGGCTGGATCCACCGTGGCGGACAGCCAGATGAAGCGGCAGCCCACGCGCTTGCCCAGGGCCAGGCACAGCTCCAGCTCCGCGGAGGTCTGGTGGATTTCATCCACGATGAGCGTGTCCTCGCGCCGGATGACGCCGCCCTGGAACCAGCGCCGCGCGATGCCGGTGGTGACGATGGCCACGTCCGCGAGCGGCGTCTCCGCGGTGGCCTCCCGCTCGCGGTTGACCACCGTCACCCGCAGGGGCCGCCGGCCCGTGAGCTCCTCCGCGATGGGGCGGATGGCGAGCGTCTTCCCCGTGCCCGTGCCCGCGACGATGCCGAACCCCTGCCCGCTCCGCGCGAGCGCAAGGAGGCGCTCGCCGTGGTGCTCTTCCAGGTACGTGCGCAGCTCCAGCCCGAGCGCCAGCTCGATGGTCTCGCACGCGGCGCGAGTGGGCGCGATGACCACCACCCGCCCACGCAGGGGCGGCGTGGCGGAAGAAGCGTCGGTGCGGGGCGGCAGGAAGCGGTCGGTAGGTGTGCGCACGAAGGCCAGTGATACGCACGGGAGGTGTCCCAGGGAAGCGTCAGATGCGTCCGGGACCGGTCAGAGGGAGGCAGGCAGCCGCGCACGCCGGGGCTTCAGGCGCCACACGCACGCCTTGCCCCATGGCTACCTTTCAATCCCAGGGACCTGGGAGGGGGGAACGATGAAAAGAGAGATGCTGCTCCATGAGCTGCACCCGTCAGTGGTGCACATGCCACTGGCGTTGCTGCCAACGGCGGCCGTGGCGGACCTCATCGTGGTGACGACGGGAGACCGCGCCTGGGAAAAGGTAGGCCGCCGCCTGTGGGTCGCGGGCGCGGCGAGCGCCGTGTTCGCCGGGGTGGCGGGCCTGGCGGCGAGCCAGGAGGTCCGCATGGACGCGCCGCGTGCCCGGAAGATGACGGTCGTGCACGGCGTGGGCAATGCCCTCATCACGCTGGGCGCGCTGGGCCTCATGGCGTGGCGGATGGGGCGGCCTCCCACCATCGTGACGACGGCGCTGGGCCTGGCCGCGTGCGCCAGCGCGCTCGTCACGGCGGCGCTCGGCGGGAAGATGGTCTACGAGCAGGGCATTGGCATCAACCCGATGCCTCGGGACACGCCGCAGGGTTCATTGAAGCAACCCCTGCTGCTGTCGCGCGAAGCCCCCATGGCGCTCCTGAAGGACGCGGGCCGGGGCGCCGCGTGGCTGCTGAGCCAGGCGCGCGCACCGCGCTGAGCGCACGGGCGAGAAGCCACGTGAGAGCCGAGGACGCGAATCGCGCGTCCTCGGCTCGTCAGGGTCAGCGGCTCATGTCGCCTCCGCCTCCGCCACCACCCGAGCCGCCACCACCCGAGCCGCCTGAGCCCGAGCCACCCGAGCCACCCGAGCCCGAGCCGCCAGTGCTCGAACCACTGCCACCGGAGCCGCCACCACCCGAGCTGCCAGTGCTTGAGCCGCTGCTCGTGCCACCTCCGCTAAGCCAGAGGAAGTAAGTCCTGTCAGGGGGTAGAGTTGCCGCTCCTCCGGTTATGCGGAAGGAGCGGCGAAGTGCCCCACCAGCACCGAGCGTTGGAACTGACGGCGGCCGAGCGGCGTGGGCTG